>NZ_JPQB01000008.1:0-65381 GCF_000740665.1 Vibrio sp. B183
CCAAGTCAGGCCGCACCAGTACAACGGTGGCTTAACTCCGAATGAGTCGGAAAGGCTTTACTGGGAAACTTACAAAACTGTGGCCAATTTTAATTGACCACTACAGGCGCTTCTTAGCAGTAGCCAAGACAATGAGATAAGATACCGGATAGAAGATTACTAGAGGCAATAACGGTAAGTTTCTAAAAACCAATTGACCTTTCTGAGATATATCGAGATCGTCACTCACAAATTTCAATGGTTCAAAACTACCAGGAAGGAATGAGATCATCATATGATTCATACTAATAGCTAGTTCTTTATCAAACATTGGAATGATAAAAGTCCCTAGAGCTACTACACACATGACAGCTATAACAACGCTCAGTACTGCTTGACGTTCCGGTAATAATTCTACTTTTTTTTGCTCTTCCATTTTCGCCCTCTAATTAAGTCTTTTTTTTCGTTTTTGTTGGTATGCAATCGTTGCGACAACAACAGGAACAACCAAGCTACCAATCGTAGTACCGATAGACAGAAAACTAGCTCCCAACAAAACTGCTACCAAATGACCGCCAACAAACAAGAACATTAATCTTGCTACGGCTTTAGGCCAAGACTCCATATACTCTGTAAAATCAAACATTGCTCCCTTTTCCCTCATTACGCTGCTACAGGTTTAAGTTCTACGATTTCGTAGTCGGGCGACTCTTCATATTTAGCTACTCCAAGCACTTCAACCTCAAACGAACCTTCTTCATCTAAATCAATGCCAACGCATTCTAGGACCGCTGTTGCGCCCTCATCGATGAGGTCATTCTCAAACACATCACAATCTTCAAGAGAACTTAACCAACGTTCTTCAACTTTAGTGATTGCAGCACTCTTCTTGATACCTACAGTAAAATGAATTGTTGCCGCGAAATTTGGTTTTGCTACGTGCATGAATTTTCCCTCTACTTGAATTTATGCCCTTGAGCTAACAGCTCAATCTTTTGTGGTTCCGTAATAATGACTTCGCGCTTCTCTTCCTCAACCCAACATTTATAAGCCACTACGTGAACAATTTTTTCATCAACACCAAGTATTTTAAAAGTCATCACATCTCTCCTAGAAGTTGGGCGACTCCTAAAAGCCGCCTTTATTATTAATACAACTTGATAGGGCCTGATTTTTTGTATGTGTCGATGAAAAGCTGTTTCAATAACTCTTGCTCTCCATTGCATTCGTTGCACGCTTGCTTAGATACGTTAACAAACGTCGCATGACCGCTACCATGACGAAAGCAAGCCGCAAGATTAAAACTACCATCGTGTGCGTTGAGGGCACCAATTGAACATATATCTTGTGTTGTCATTTTTACTTACCGTTGTTTTCCTAACCGATAAGTAAATTATAGTGTATCAGATACACTAACGCAAGCTATTTAAGTGTATCTAATACACCTTTTTTAATTCTATCTAATTCGAGCAGCGTTTGGATGTGGTTTGCTATTTGTGGCGGTACATCATTACGCCCACTGTTATAGCTCTTATGCGTATCAATAGATATTCCTAGCTTTTCTATCCACTCTGAAACCGTCAGATTTAAATCTGTACGCGCCGTTTTGTAATCATCAGTTGTCATTTTTATCACATCATAAAACAAGTAATACAAGTGTATAATTTACACTATACACATTGTGACTTACGAAACAAACCCCGTAGGGATAAGCGAAGCGAAACCTTAGAGATATATCAACGAGTGAGGAACGTGCGCTACTGCACTATATAGAGGGGGATCAGCGGGTAGTGGAGGTCAGTACTGACTCAAAGCGTGTACTCCGGCCAGCAGGGTAGGGATAGTGACGTTGAGATGAGCATTCCTCTACCTTGCCAGAATAAAAAATCGAGGCGCTTATAGCGACCTCTTAGGTTATAGCCTTGCTATAAATACAAAAAAAGACTAAATTAAGTCTTTATTTGAACTCACTTAAGATTAGGTATAGAATTAACGTGTCCCTTATTGGTGGAGGGCTTACATAATTCTAATCCCACCTTAATCGCTACACGCAATTCAATGGAAAACTACTATGGCGGAACTTTGCACATCGAACGTGGAAACAGTAAGTTTCCTGAAAAAAAATGCAGCCAACTTACCTTTAAGTGAGCCGCTGACTATCACACAGAACGGTAAACCAGCTTACGTTGTAGAATCGTTCGAAGATCATAAGAAGCGTCAAGATGCTATTGCGTTACTGAAGCTTATCAGTTTTGCAAAAAATGACGTCAACGAAGGTCGTGTTATGTCTTCTGGTGATTTGAAAAGTAGGTTAGCTGCCCGAAAATAAGAGCAGTTGATTATGAATGATCGCATTTCGATCCAATATACTGAAACATTTGAAAACTCATTAAATGACTCTATCGACTATCTGAGTCAATGGGATGAAATACATCGAGTTGTCGAAGGTGTTGAGTCCCTTTTAGATGCCTTTGAGGAAAACGTAACTCAAAACCCCTTCATGTATTCTAGGTGTCCTGAGTTGGTCTCATTAGGAGTAACCAATATCAGGGAGTACAAAAAATCAGGGTTCCGGCTTCTTTACGAAGTTACTGATAATAATACAGTCTACGGATTGATCTTATTACGGCAGCGCCAAGACATATCAATGGCTCTTACTGATTACTGCATCATACATAAATAGAAAATGGCGCTTTCGAGCGCCTTTTCTCTATCCCCTCTTCACTTGAAAATGGTTAATAAATCCCCATATCACAACGGTCGTTGCTATCAATCATCCCGTTATGCAGATTCGAAAAGATTTTGAGTACTACCACAACTTACACCACACTGTAACCCATGCGCTCCTTCACTTACTGTGCCAGGTGTCAGCTAGTCAACGCTATGTCCCTACATCCAAGCGTAACGAAATATTGGTGAAGTATTTAAAGGCTAAGACCAAAGACAGACACTTGGCCAACATCAAGAAAGACATCAAGAAAGACATCAAACTAATGCTCAATGTTGCCCGTTCCCGCAATGGCAACCTTGAAATGAAGCTCTACCAACTCAACGAGAAAGCCAATAACACTAAGATTGAAGGAGCAGAGAGGCTGTATTCTCTTCTTTCATACCTGTACGACAAGCACGGTATTGAATCTCGGTTGTTTGAAGAAGGAAGCGAACCAGAGCCGGAAATTCTCTACATGCTAGGGGATCACATAGAGCATTGTTTTGATACCGATAACCAACAAATCGCGCCTCTCTCGATGCTGATCCAATCAGAATCAGCACCACAATTGGAAGCGATTATCAAACATCAAGGTTGGTTCTCGGCTGAAATGAAGGAATGGAACGAGGCCACCTTTCAGGCTCACATTGTCTTGCACCCTCTCTCATAGTGCTATTTCAGCCGCTTTCATTATTTGGCTATCTGATACATCAATGTACTCTAATGTCATGCTTGGTTCTGAATGCCCTAGAGCGCGCTGGATAGCCACTAATTCAACCCCTAAAGCATTCATAGTTGTTCCGTATGATCTCCGCCCCGTGTGCGACGAACAGCCTTTAAACCCACATCGTTGATACACGTTTCGAATCATTAGCTCTAGCACATCACAGGCCTGATAGTCTACCCGCTCACCTGCTTGGTTAACTCTTGTTTTACGCTTCATTGAATAGCTTCGGCCTCTGTTATTCAACACCAGTTTGCTACGTGGATTAAGCCCCTGATAAGAAGCATCAAAACTAGTAGCCCAATTTCTAGCCTTACGATAATCAACCCATTCCTGAATCATGCTTTTTGCAAGCTTACTTAGCCATATTGAACGTGGCTTTCTCCGTTTGCACAGTGAAGCTCTCAGATAGATCTCATCTTTAATCAAGCCTGCTCGTGTAAGAACATCATCAACAGTAATTTGTGCTAACTCACTGACGCGTAACGTAGAGAAGGATAAAGCCAACACGACACGTTTTAGCTCTGGATTTTGCATGAGTAGGCATCGAGCAAGCAACTTGCGGGTTTGATTGGGTGACATGCTTTTCGCCTTGGATTTTGATTTAGGCATTGTGTGTATTTCCTTTAATTGAGAGAAAAAACACACATCACGAATTGAGTCGTGTTGGACAGCATAGCACAAATAAACACGGTACTTTGGGGGAAAACGAGGAATTAAAAAAACTGAGGATAGGAGTGCGCCATGCATCCTATTCCGGAGTCCCAAAATCCGCCCACCGTTCCATTCGTAAAAACCGAGCCATATCAGATAAACTAACGAAAATAACGAAAGTAAAATATCAAACAATGAGTTAAAAACGCCTGATTACGCGTTAATAAAGCAAACAAAAACATTATATAACAATAACTTAAATACACATTTAGGTAGTAACAAAAGTGAAATATTACTGAAATATTTCCCCTCTAGTATCCCCCTCAACAATCACGGAGGAAAGACCATGCTAAAGTACAAATCACTCTATCAGTATGACCTAACCCACTTGATCGATTTGGTTGGTAAAATACTGCCTATTATTCAAATTCTCGTGGCTCTGTTCGACCGTTTCAACCCGCCACCAAGCAAGTAACTCCCCACCACGCCAATAGCTTGCTATAAGACAAGCTATTGGCATCCACGAATTCAGTACTAAACTTTTTATACGGCGTTATTTGCCGTTTTTTTCTCAGCCCCTACGTAATGATTCCCGGGCATCATTACCTACAGCCTACAAGAAGGGATCGTATGTTTCTTTATGTATGGCCAACCGTATTGAACCGATTGCTGTCCCTATTACCCTAGTTAGTTCCTGTACTACTTGGTTTCAATGAAAGATAGTCTTTAATCTGAATGCCCCACGATAAGGCGGGCCAACTCACCACTGAAGAGCCTGGTTATTAACTCTGGCCAAGCCGCACAGATTATTGAAATTGTGCTTAATCCCTCAAACATCAATACGACAAATACATTAACATTATGAATAATGTTGCATTTACAAATACAAGTAACTTATCGAATGGGATAAAACGACCATCTGAATAAATGAACCGTATCAATGCAGATATTAGAGTCACTTCACATTCGCAAGGAAGCAAGATGGCCTTAAACAAAGCCTCGAAAAAGATAAAAAAAGAAAAGTTCAAAGCCGTAACAGCCGTTGAGTTAGGGGCCATTAAAATACGCATCAATGGACGACCAAAGTTTCATTCTCGCACCCTAAAGAAGCGCCCGGTCAGTAAATCACAACACAGGCGCCATGTGATTCACTATAGCGAAAGCTTGAAGCCTCTAGTGATCACCGTGCTAGAAAAGGTATTTGAAGGTGTGACTATTGACACGGTTGAGTACCGTGAGAAAGTCACAGACATCAGAACAAGAATGACCAACAAAAACATCATCCGTTCAGGGGCTAAAAACAATTTTGACTTGAACTACCTCGTCGAGCAGTTAGTCACCGCTGTGAACTCAATAGAAGACAATTTAATATCAGACGAAGGTTCGACAAATAACGCGATTGAGCACGTCCGAACTTTTGTGAAAGAAGCAAAAGAAGCAATCGTGGGAATGCCCATTGATCAAGCCAAATTCAAAGCATTAGAAAAGTTGACCTATGAAGATGACAGCACTCCCATTAAGGCGGAAATGGTCAGAATCGTAAAAATAATACGCGAGTGGGTGACGTGCGCCAGCTCTATTGATGAGTTGACACAAAGCCTTGATAACGCCAGGTACGGAGTCACGACCGATATGCCTTTCGCTTGGAAAAAAACAAACGGACGGCTTTTAAGTTGGCACGACAAAGCATACAGAGTCGCACATGATCCGCACTCTACGGGTAAGCAAGCTTTGGACGTGCTGTTGGAGATTTTTTAGTGCCAAAAATGAAGTCTTTAACGGTTCAATTTTGCATGCAAAATTTTTGTTTAGACAAGGAAGCGACTTACCTAGACATACCACATACGGCACTACTGCCCTCCAATCGATTAAAGACGCTTCAGAATAAAGCCGTATTCCTAGGCACCCAATACGAGTAATTGAATAGAGGGTGGCAATGACATCACCATTTGACCGACACAACAATACTGTAAAGCGAACGTATCGTGCACGAGCTAATAGTTGTGCTGGACCACATCGTTGGATCGACCATCCAAAACCAGATTATGAGGGACAGAATATTTGTAAATATTGCCCTATGACTGGCCAAAAACTGGGAAACCATGTGATTCCAGATTGTAAGCTAATAGGTCAATAGTTGCAGTGAAGTACATAAGGAAGTCTCCGATGGCATTTACTGTAAAGCTGGCATATGGTTCCCCGTTTCAAATGGCCGCACTACCGTGTATAGGCGCCTACTTATTCTCTTGAATCTGCTCACCTTTGATCGTCTCCCAGTGAACAAAACGCTCTTCATTCACCACGACCATCGGATAAGGCACCGTGAAATAAGCCAATGCTTTACACGCTGTACATCGATGCGGAATTTGGTTGTGCTCAGCCAGACGTTTCTCTGAACGGTCAACATGGAAAACGCCTTTCTGACAGCGGCAGTGGTAATCAACCAGTTGAGCGTTCTTTAACGGGGTAAATGTGTGATTGGGTTGTTTCCAGTTCATGAATAACGAGTCCTTTTTCGTAACCGGTAAGAGCGGTGTACTCCATTAGTAAATTTTGCATGCAAAAATCAAGGCTCGCTTATTGGCTGCTATAAGCGCAGCTTGTAGAGACCATAAGGAGCAACGGGGTGTGGGGTCGTGGCCCCACTGGTTGTCCACCGAAATAGTGGATAAGTGTCGATGCACTCAAACGTTATCTACGTTCATTGGTACATAAGTTAGGAGATAGAGGATCACCCACCATATGATGGCCGTCATTGTGCTGAGAACCCCCATAAACAGCACCGTCCCAACTAACTGAGCCATTCCAGGGAAGAAAACGACTCCTCCCAAGACAAGAGCAAAGAAAATCGGTGCAACCAGCAGCGAACTTTGAAGTGCATTTTTAAAGTCGGCGTTACTGGGAACACAATAAAATGACAACATGATCAGACAACTTACCTCCCACCACTGGCTTCGTATCCATAATGTCTGTAGAAGGTCTGGTCCCATGATCACCGCCTTCTTTAAGGTCATGATGGGATCGCGTTCCAAATTAATCGATAAATCGATGTCACGAAATCCCCAGTAATAGGCAAGAGCCATGGTGACCAAAAATGGGGCCATTGCGATGAAGAAGTTACCCGCTACTTGAATTGTAGATAGGCGGTTATACGAGTGACACACATACGCTGGCGTAGACCAGGAAAACAACTTAACGGCAGTGATCCTATGTCCAAAACACAAAGCCATGACCAGATGACTTAATTCGTGAATCGGCGTACCGACCAGCCCAAAACAATGATACACACGGCAAGCAAGAGGATGTCGATGGATGGGCTTAATACAAAGCCCACGCCCAACATTAAACGCCAGAAAAGCGATGAGTAGAGGAACAAGTAACAAACAAAAAGCGTGAATCGTCAGTTGCATGGGAAAATTAGCCCTCAAATGAGCACAAATACGTGTAAGGGAGCCGGTCAAAAATCTTCACGATGGCTTCTTATAAAAATCAATCATTTCCGTGAGATTAGGGAACTTAATTCCCACTTGCTGCCTCACACAACCGATACACAATAGCCCTTTACCATAACTGCCCGGGTAATCGTTACACGATACACAAATGGAATCCTTTGCTTCAAGGGTCGATATCACCCCCTTCTCTGGTTCTGGTTCTGGTTCTGGTTCTGGTTCTGGTTCTGGTTCTGGTTCTGGTTCTGGTTCTGGTTCTGGTAGGTCAGGGAATTCGATGGTCACCCATTGGTTCCAATGGGTGAGTAACAAATCCAAGATTTCCTCCGGGCGATACAGTGTCACTTTATCGTTAGACTTAAACAAGTCTCGCACCATCAAATGGGTGTCAATACTCAACACTATGTCTGCCACTGACGCCAATTGCTCAAGCTCTACCCCTTTATCAACCGCGAAGGGGATCTCAATAGCGAGTGAAGTGTTGTCTTTGGAATTTTGAGTGAACGCATCAACTCTCACACCATCAATGTGGGTATCGATCTCCCATAACACATCGTCAAACGACCAGATATCGAGATCAAAAGATTGTAATCGTGGTAACTGCTGGCGAAGAATCAAAGCAATGGCTGTAACGGGAGAGAATTCACATTCGCTTGCGGTGTTGGGTATATCGGTTCTGTGCGCGAAGTGCCACTGGTTTATGTCCGCTTTTCTGGCGGTCACTGGTGTATGGCACGATAAGCAATGACACTGGCACTGATTACCTCTGGCCACGTCTTGTATGCTCACAATGTTTTCGGTCTCATTGCATCGAGCATAAGGCATCAATACGGTAGAGAAAGACATTTATGTTGTCTCCTTCAGTGTAGAGCCTGGTACAAAGCGGTCATCGCTAAGTTTACTAATTGGTTTCTCGCTTGCTTTCCGCCCTCTTTCGACGCGTCCACGATCGCATCAATCATTGTTCGTTTTTTACCTGGGTTTACTGGGTCGGGAACCGACTTTAAGGTTTCTATGGCTTTATGCGTCAGTTGAGTTCTACCCAATGACCATATATTGCCCCTCGCTCCTCGCGTATCGATATAGCCTTCTTTCTCCAACCACACGAACAGTTCGCTGCACACGGTCCACTCTCCTGGCACTGGTGTAGGTGGCGTGTTAAACAACAGATCCAAGTCATATTCGAGTCCCGTGATTTGTTGAGCTGTAAGAGGAACACGCACTGGCCAAGACTCATAGAGAGTAGCGAATATAGTTGCAGTATAGGCTTGCGCTAGCTCTGGGTTACTCTGATTTTCATTCGCTGTTGTATTCATTATTCTTCCTAGCAAATCATACTTACTATGAAAGTGCGCTCATTGACAAGCGCACTCAATCTAGGCTAGTAACCTTTACTCTTCACACTCACATTCATCGCCAACACCCCCGCAGTCTGCGCAAGTAGGACACTCACAACAAGTACCGTTCTGACCACATTGGTCGCAAATTTTATCTTCTGGGCTCATTATCATTCCTTATACATTTCATATTTTAATACGCAGCCTCTTCTGCTGCTCCATGCTTACACTGACGGTAAAGCATCCTTATTCGACGACAATGACCAGTTTGTCACCCAACGGCCCTATCATTGATATCGTTTTTCCTGTGCTTAACGGCAGCTCAAAGTTTTGAACCGATTGACCTTCCTTATATAGGGGGGAGCCCTCGTTAATACTCCATGTCAGCTCACCTGCTGGCCCCTTGGATTTAGTCGAGGCTCCCATGTCATGCTTAAACTTACCTCGAAGAATAAACCCTTCCCCATCACGGTCTATTGTGTAAGTCATCGTGGCCAGGTTCGACGACTGGGCACACTCTGTATCATTGGAACAAATCAACGCGACGCCTTGTCCCAATAGAGCGTTGTAGTAACTGCCTTCCTCACTCACCTTGTTCTGTAAACCAAAAGATTGTTTAAAACGTTGAGACAGCGTATCGCTCCGATCGTTACGGGCAGAGTAATAGGATGCGGTGATCGTGTGATCGGTTTTTGTGGCTAGCGTCTGTTCAGGTTGACCAGCGCACCCAGTGAGGTTTAAAGCCAAAGCACTAAGGGCTACTGGCAGAAAAAAGTGTTTTCCAAATTTCATAATGACTCGTTTTAACATCAAGATATTGAGACCGATTTGAATACTCAGCCTCGACTGAAAGAATTTTGCATGCAAAATTGATGATTCAATGCGCCTTGGTCACTTCGCTTGAGGTGAGAACCCAAGGCAAATCATCATCGTAGTTTGTGTGCTGTTGCCGATAACGAACCTTGCTTTGTTAGCTGCCCAGAGACGTACTGACTCTGCTTATACAAATCCTCAGTTTTATCCCATTCCAGGAAAGATTGAGTGGCCACCGTTTTGATCTGTACCGACGGCACATCTTGGTCAGGACTAAAGTGCATTGGGAACTTTAACTCCGAGCTGAACCACACCCCATTCTGATCATCTCGCAAAATGTTTTGCCATACCGAGTAAGCGCTATTACAAATTGAGGATTCAAATTCACAGACCGTAAAGTCGCTTTGTTCTGGCAGTTTTGAAATGTATAAGTACACATCGTAGTGCTGGTATTGGGGCTCCGAGTGGGCCCGATGATAGTTCAGTACAATCACACTGCTCGCCCCCTCCTTGGTGCCAATCTCGACCTTATTGACTATCTTTGCTTCACTGCCTGCATTGAGATCGGAGATGGATGAGCAACCGAGTAACAAAGTCGATGCACTTAGGGCGAATAACGTTTTTTTCATGAAAGAAACCTTTTGCATTACTGTTTTTTTAGACAGTATATAAACTTTATAATTAGGAAACAATCATCACCATGAAGAATGTATGGTTTAAGAAAATACGATGTGAAGAATATAGGACACCAATCACACCCTTTTACAAGAGTGCGCAATAACAGATTCAGATCGACCCAACTGAAGGCAAAAAAAAGCCCGTCACAAGGACGGGCAAAAACGTTAGTTTTTATGGACTGCAATTAAATGATGCTGCTTAGGATCTGGGCAATCGCCTCAAGAATCCTTGCAATAATTTCCAGAACAACAATAGCTCTGCTCATTACGCATACCTCCTTTCAGAAAGAAGGATCGCGGTTTTTCAAAGGCCACTCAGCCAACCGATAAAAAACAATTGCTGCAAAATTGATCGATGCAACAAGAGCAATCCAAATCACAGCCGGATATGAAGCTGAGCTCAGAGTACCAATCTGAGAATCCGGTCTCGCAAGGGCAAGGTATCCCTGCCCTTATAATACACAGCAAGAATTATTGTAAGGGCATCTGAATTGCTGAAGATCAAACAATTAAGTCCGTGAATTATAAGCCTATTGAATAAAAATAACTAACTGATTTTATTCGTTTGCTTATATTTTGGGCACAAAAAAACCGCCTTGGTATGGCGGCTAATTTGTTGCTGACTGATTGGTGGTCGGTCAGCTAATGCTTGTTGCATCGATCAAACTGATATCAGTATATGCTTTGTGATGAGGTTTGCAATAATTTTTCAATCACTTACTGAAAAAACTCGGTGTAAGTCGTTGAAACAACACGGAGGTGTAAATTCATCATCAAGCCAACATATTGAGACAACGAATAAATTTCCCTACCACTTGCTGCCAAAAGAAAGCTTTTTATTACCATGATGGGTACAGACCGCGAATCGCTGCGTATGCACCTCACCATTGAGGATGATATGGTGGCCAAATATCCCGTTATGATCTTCCCCTGGCGCTGGAAAGGGTCGCAAAACAGCCCCTTCATCCAACAAAGGCTGCACTTGTTTGACCGCGGCTTTAGCGGTTTCGCCAATCAGAATATTCAATGTCCGGTAGTGACTAAACAGTTCGGCCACACTGTTCAAAGGATCACTTTCTTGGTTCATAGCCTTCATAATGGCCTTGCCTACCTCAAGACTGTCGCCGTCATTCGGGCTGCGTTTGTGCCACACCATCAACTCATACGCTATTTTTAGATCTACCTCAGATGTGTTTTCTATCATTTGTGGCAAATCGACATCTTGATGGTCTGGAAACAACAACGCGAGAGCAAAGTCCGCCACACTGTAGTGAAGTGAGCAGCGGTTTTCAATTTGCTTATTCACGAGATAATCTTTATTGGTGATAAATGGGTTTTCCATACGAGGGAACCTCTATTGTTTCAATACCGCCATGTATTGGTTCTGGGGAAAAAGCTCAATGTATTTAATTCTACTATTTCATCAGGGCGCACGCTTCGTGTTAAGCAGAATTCTTGGCCACCGAAACTGATCAGCTCTCCATCATCCTTAGCGATTGAGCAAACGACCTCTAAAGGTGTTCCCAGAGACATAAGGAAGTTTTCCACCTCCTCGTCACCATCGACACACATATGTATCGCTTCTCCTCCATACATTCCGATCAACGGTCTGATACCAGCACAACCCTCTCTTGGTCTTGAGGCAACAAAGTAGATAGAAGGCGATATCTTTTCTGGGGTTTTGTGCCCATTTCAGCAGAAAGTCCAGACTTAGCTCTCAGGCTATGCCCTGTAAGGTCTAGCGGAATTATGAATCCTAAAATAATGATTCTATTGCACGCTTTTTGTACCAAAAACGATGTGACTTTGTAGTGTACTTCTAGATCACAGCCGTTATTAAGTCTAAAAACATCATATGTCATTACTTATTTGTCACCCTTACCATTGTCATAACTTAAATGGCAAGGGTGATGCCTACTTGGATTCACAAATTCATAGGTATTAACCTGATTATTCTGTTGAAGCTGATTTACTGCAATGCCTTTACGGATAAGGGGTGAAGCAGTCACATTGGACTTATCGCTGAAATGGGCGCAAAACCCCAATATCGAACAGAAGCAGGAAAGTACATTGATGGCGATGGTATTGCGAAAGATACCATGTTAAGTACAACGAAAGGCAGCAAAGGCTATAAATCTGCGAAACAAATGAGTGATAATTGGATCAAGCCAAGGGTAAAAGATGAGTTAAATAATCGACAAGCTAGAAGCTTTTATGACGAGGGCTATGAGCGTTGGTTGATGATTGTTGATGACTCTGGCAAGGTAATTAACATTACGAAGTTAGATAAACATGCAAACGCCATTGAAAAGGTGGAGATGTGAGTATAAACGAAATGAAATTTGCTCATTCTAGACGAGACGCACTTCTTGAATATGATGAGTTTATTGAGCAGGAAGAATTCTTTTTAGAGGAACCGCCTTATGGCTCCCTTAAAGATGAAGCTAAAGATATCGATCACCGTTCGGGGATCAGTTGGATGATAGCGCTTGAGCGATTTGAACATGCAATTTTAGACTACTCTGGCGGATGTTTGATGCCAGAAGTGATTGAACTTGCAGAGCTTGCTCTAAAAGAGTTAGAGAGGCATAAAAAAGATTTCAACGACGTAAATTATCTTTTTTGGGAACCCGATTCTTTCCAGTTCTTGCTATGGTGCTTAAGTTTTGTCGCGCTAACGGGCAAAACAGAGTATCTATCAACCATCACGCGCATGTATGGTACGTCTCCAGAAGTCAGTGGTGAAGCGTGTATGGCGCAGTTGTTCCGCTTGTTTAATGTTCACGGAATTCCTGACAGCAGTGAAGAGGCATTGGTTTTCCCTAAAAGCTATCAGCATTTGTACAATGCGATAAAAATAGGGCCGCTCGAACCAAGCAAAAAAGAGCGTGAAGAAAGTGTCAAAGCTTATCTTCGTGGTTGGTATAAAGGCATGAAAGATTGCTATTGGTACGGCAGACACAAAAGACCTGTCGCTAATTTTTTTGGTTACTGGTCGCTGGAAGCTGCCATGGTGACTTTATTGTTTAACTTGGATGATAGCAGTTATAACCATTTGCCTTATTACCCTAAAGATTGGGTAGAAGAGGCACGCAAACAGGGCTTTGATAAAAGTCTATCGAAAGATAAGCTACCACCCATTTACATTGCTTTTCCTGACACACCTTGCCCAGTCACTGGATTATGGCAATCTAACCTGACTTCAGACGTTACCTCTATCAAGGAAGGGGAGACAATGCCAGGGCCGATACAAGATGATAATGAAACCGCTTATTTCTGGGTATCACAAAAATCTTAATAACATGCGCTAAGCCTTACATTTTATGCCCAGCACTTGCTGGGCATTTTTAATAACGACCCAATCGGAACATGAACCGTTTAGCCCTAAAGGGCTAATTCCCATCTATTAGCCATAAACGGCTAAATTTGCATTAACGTTTTTATCGAACGATTATGGCGTAGCCTGAAATATGAGGAGATTTACTTAAAAGCTTACACGACACCTTGTGAAGCCGAGCTTGAAATCGGCAATTACATGGTGTTTTATAATGAAGAGCATAACCATCAAGGACTCAATGATCTCATTCCTGATGAAGCCCACTTCGGCAAGCAAAGATACGCTGCATAAGCTGGATCAACCACTTAAGAAACTAGTTTATGTGTCCAACCGTTAGGGTCCATTTCTTTTTCGTGCTTGAAAGTGACGATTGTAACGCTTCTGGATACAAGCGCTTTAGATATTTTTCCCTAAAGTACTTCGTCCAAATTAGAAAAGCATCTTCGAGCCTTAAACGTTTGTATAGTTTATCCTCCCCTTATTCTCCCAGGGCGAGCGCATGAGTTGAATTAATGTTAACTTTCACAAATCATTAACCGTGAGATAATTATATAAAGGCGCATTTTCTTTGTCCCTGTTTGTTTCTTGACCGCATAAATCTGGACTTATACAGCTCAACTCATAGTTATTTAACAAAGAGAGTGGTTTTCGTTTACAAATAATCTACTCATGCGGTTGCCCTGCTTATTCTCCCAACCCGACAAGCTCCTCTGGAAGGTCTTTCTCTCTCAATACGATTTACGATAAACTTATAAGAAGGGTGTTATTATCATTAATCGATGTAATTTTAGAATATCGATGTTCATTCTCTTTGATAGATGTATTTGTCAATTTTCCCTGTCTCTTGGCTATTTCGCTCCCTTCTTTTTGCCGCTCCTTGAGAAGGGCACGCTCAAACTCTGCAAACGCCCCCATAACTGAGAGCAGAAGCTGGGACATCGGGGAGTCATTGTTGGTGAATGTGAGTTGCTCTTTGCAAAACTGGATATCGATTCCCTTCGATGTCAGGTTCCTGACTAGGGTACGAAGGTCATCGAGGTTTCTTGCGAGTCGATCCATGCTATGGACAATGATGGTGTCGCCTTCTCGGACGAACTGGAGCATTTCTTCGAGTTGTGGTCTTTCGATGCTCTTTCCGGAAGCCCTGTCGATAAAATTTCTGTCCGTGGCAATTCCATCAAGCTGACGATCTGGGTTCTGGTCAAATGAACTGACCCGGATATATCCAATTCTCTGTCCTTTCACGGTTTTTCCTCCTCAAAGTGTCAAGATAGGATCTTAAAGGTGCCTTTTCTTGTGTCAACATTCAAGAAAAGGCATCCTAATCTGACATATTTCTTATTGCCTACCTGACGTCAATATAGGGTATACCTTATGTTGACTGGGTATTGTGAAGCACAACAAGATTTACTATGATTAACTTTGAATCATAGTGATTAGGATTACATCATGAATACCAAGGTTGTCACTGCACATGTTCCTTTACAGCTAGCTGATAAAGTTGATGAGTTAGCGCAACGTCTCGAACGCTCTAAAGCCTGGGTTGTCAAACAGGCTCTGGCGGATTGGATCGTCATGGAAGAAGAGCGTCATAAACTGACACTGGAGGCGTTGGCTGACGTTGACAATGGCCGGGTTACTGATCACCAGTCTGTTAAGGCCTGGGCTGAAAGTTTGGGGAGTGAGTCTCCCAAGGACGTGCCAAGGTAATGGAAATAAAATGGACCAGTAAAGCCCTTTCCGATTTAAGCCGACTCTATGAATTCCTTGCCGCCGCAGATACCACTGCGGCGGCAAAGACAGTTCGCTCATTGACCAGTGCGCCTGACATATTGTCAGATCAGCCAAGACTGGGGGAGCGGCTTGATGCTTTTGAGCCCAGGGAAGTTCGCAGGCTCTTGGTTAGCAACTATGAAATGCGATATGAAATACAGGAATATACCCTGTATGTGCTTCGTATCTGGCATACCCGAGAAAAGCGCTAAACCACTCGATAAAGCAATTAACTCACCTTTTGACCCATGCAAGGAGCATTATGTCTCAACAACCTCTTCCTTCGTTTGATGGAAAGACACTCACTGAGGAACAGTGCAACATCTTGGAGAAAGCATCATCAGGCCAAAGCCTTATAATAAATGCGTTTGCCGGAACCGGGAAAACTTTCACGCTTCGCGCACTGGCATCCAAGCCGTTATCTGACAAGAAAGGTCTTTATCTCGCTTTCAACAGAAAGATTGTTGACGATGCTACAACCGCATTTCCTGAGAGCGTTGAGTGTAGAACCATTCACTCGCTTGCATACAGAAATGTTGGTGTGAAGTACGCGAGGGCTGGCCGTATGAAGCAATTCCTTAATGCATCGATACTGTGCGATAAGATATTAAAAGGCAGCCCAGATTTATTCGGCGTGCCGCCTATCCGCGTATGCAGTATGATTCTTTCGGGAATAGAAGCATACTGCCACTCTGCCGATACAGAAATCACGCGCCAACACCTGAACAGCATTAATTTCGCAGGTGTAGATGCAGAGCGTGTCGGTGAACTCAGAGAAACCCTGCTGTACTTTATAAATGCAGTGTGGGAGCTTCTCAACAATTCTGCCAGCGACCTCCCGATCACCCCTTCTGTATATCTGAAACTTTGGGCACTGAAGGAGCCTCAGCTGAAGTACGACTATATCCTTGTAGATGAAGCTCAGGATCAAAATCCCGTTGTCATCGATTTGCTATCAAGGCAGTCTCATTTACAGCAGATTTGGGTGGGCGATAAATATCAGCAGATTTATGGATTCAGAGGGGCACAGAATGCGCTAGAGACCATTGATATTGAGACCCGTTGCTCTCTCACGCAGTCCTACAGGTACGGTGAAGAGATTGCAAAGTATTGCAACAGTCTTCTCGGCGTTCATTTCGGAGACAATACAGATATAAAAGGCTTTCCGGGAATAAAGTCAGCTCTTTCTGATGAGTTTGAACCCGATGCGGTTATTTGTCGGTCGAATTTTGCAGTTATCGCCGAGGTGGCATACCAAACCTATATCGAGAAGAAGAAAGTATCTGTCAACGCAGATGTACGAGCCTTGAGTAGTGACCTGAAAGAGGCACAGAAACTCTTCGATGGTCGGCGTTCAAAGCACCCTGACTTCATTCCATTCAAGGATTGGTTTGAGGTTGTCAATTTCTCCAAGACAGATGAGGGTGTCCACCTAAGGACAATGGTAAACCTCGTGGAGCAGTACTCAATTCCTTAGCTCCTAGATCTCTTGTACCGGGTGCAGTCAATAACAGAAGCACACGCAGATATCGTAGTGACAACTGCTCACCAAGCGAAAGGAAGAGAGTGGGATATTGTCAGGCTAGCGGACGATTTCAGAGGCCAGGGACACAGTAAATACAGTGAGGAAGAAGGCCGCTTACTGTATGTGGCGGCAACACGAGCAAAGAATGTTCTCGATATATCTGATTGCTTGGCTGCGGCACTACCCACACCTGAGGTCTTAACCCCAGAATACACTACAGAGTAAGTAGAATATGCCATTCATTGGACATGACACGGAAAACAACAGGCGGGTAAATATTCTGGATTATGACTCTCCGAGAGAGTCATTCAAGAGGGGGCAGATTATCTGCCGCTACTGTAAAGAAGAAATGGTCATTCGGGGAAACTCGCACTCCAGTGTCCCGAAAATTCACTTTATGCACCTGTCCAATGAATGCAAGAGTGAATATAAGCATCACCCAGAGAGTCCAGAACACCTGTACTTTAAAGAGCTACTGGCTAAAGACTTAGCCGAAGATCTGAAAGAGTACCAAAGTGCAAAAGTGGAGATTGAGTGTCCTGTTGACTCAATTAAAAGGATCATTGATGTGGCTTTCATCTTCCCCAATGGCTGGGTTGTGGCCCACGAAGTTCAGTTAAGTGCAATCACGCCTGAAGAGCTAGAGGAAAGAACGAATGACTATCGACGTGCAGGAATCGATGTTTCTTGGTGGCTTGGCAAAAAAGCAGATACCAGCAAGAATCGGCAGTGGTGCTACGAGAACCTTGGCGAATGCCACTCCATTGATTACGAGAAGTTGGTTCAGCATACGTCCGAAAGATAAAATGGTTAGATATGGCTCTAGGGAGCCCCTGCTGTACAGTTCACTTTGGTGGAGTGCCTCGTCGGACTGGTCAGGTGAACTCTCATACCCGATCATTCCTGCAAATAAAGAAAGGGCCCCCAATCAAGCAATGCTTCCACATACGCTTGCTCATAGGCTACTTTTTAATACACTCCTTTGCTGGGCAATAGATACGCCCCTGCCCAAATCTAGGCTCTTAAAGGGAATAGGATCACCGACCCATCAATCTCAGGCGGCAGCTCTTCTGGGGGCATGGGAGGGTGTTGGGGTTCTGATCAAAACAGGAAAAGGGAAAACAGCAGCATATAAGATCGTTGATGGTTATCGATACGGCAGTTGGCCAACAGCTACGAATGAACAAAGAAAGCACTGTTATCAAAGAGTATTAAGGTACTTTCCATCTGAAATCAACCTAGACGCAGTTAAAGAAAGAGCTACCAACCTAAGAAAGAGCAGCACTGACAGCCCTGATTTTTCTCTTTAAAAATAGCTAGTTAAACTTTTGATGTGCAATATTTCCCCAATCTTCGTGTGAACATCTATACGGAGAATGAACTTTTCGGGGAAATGTGCGCAATACCCCACATATGTATCGCTTCTCCTCCATACATTCCGATCAACGGTCTGATACCAGCACAACCCTCTCTTGGTCTTGAGGCAACAAAGTAGATAGAAGGCGATATCTTTTCTGGAGCGTCATCGCTCTCCAAACTCCACACTGAATTGAATTTTTCGACGATCTGAGTAGGCAGTTTATGGTCACGCAAGAAATCGGCCCTGACCTCCAACGGACTTCGAGCAACAAGCCCTTGGACTGCTATTCTACTCGGGTAAGCTCGGGTGTAATGAAACAAAGTAATAGTGTCTTTCATAGTGCTTCGCAGTTTTAATGGTGTGACATCAACCAATCCAAGGTTACATCTCAAAAAGGCATCATTGGGATGAAAGCTAGCAATTTTGCATGCAAAATTCAGCAGCAAACTATGTGTAATAACAGACAGTCATTTAAAAACAAAGAAGAATACAGAGATATGTTAGGAACAAAATTAACGTCAGCAGTCAGCGTCTTGCCCATCGTTCTTATGGGCTGTAGTAGCAACATGGCAGTAGCACCGGACAAAGCGGAGCTTTCCAGCTACTCCACTCCTTATTCGTTCATGAAGCACCGTTTAGATCAGACCTTATTCGGCATGGAGGTCTTCGAACAGGATAAACTTTTGTCTGAAGAACTAGAACACTCGTTTCCTGAATCTGATTTCATTAATTTTCGTTCTTACGTTACGTTGGCGAATCAAACTCATATGACCAAACCAATCTCTGATGCAAAGGCGTATTGTGAGCACAATGGAGGTCAGCTAAAATTCCATAGTCCCATCAAGATGGATCAGCGATTCACTCGGTTCTACCCCGATGCCAAGGCCAATAATTATATAGCGACCTATGAGTGCCAAACCTCATCAAAACATTGGCGTATCAGCGTCCATCCATACGATGTGCAAATCGCAAAATATAGTTCAGACTCTAACATTGTGTTTACTATGGTCGTGATCTCAGAACCAGTTCAACCAAACGAGCCATACACTCGGAAAGTTCAAGACTATTCCACAGTAATTCAAGGAGCTAAGCTTCTCTATCCAAAGAATAATTCTCTATGAGGAGTTGCGCGACGAATGCTAGAACGCGCTCGCGCAGCGAGTAAGATACAGGCTCCCCACAAGTAATATGGTTCAGTTGAGAATTTGATTAAAAACGGGCATAAAACTTGCCCTTCCTCCTGCTAGAATTGGGCGCTTGCGCCCCTAGTGCGATCGGTCATATCACGATCACAGTGTTTATCGCTGTGCTGTTTAGTAACGTTTGGGGCCCATAAATGGCCTGATTACTTTTGTGATCTGTAGAGCTAATGGCCATTTATGGGAGGTATCATGATATTGTCTCTTAACGCGAGTATTGTTGGTGGAAACTGACGCCGCTTCGCTCTGTCTGCTTCACACTGCCTCTACAAGCAAAGCTTATAGCAGTCAGCGCGAACCCTGATTATTCTTTAGTATTTAGTTCATTATTTATTTAAGTATTTATTTTCAATAAGACTTAACCCTAATTACACGATATTTTAAATCTATTTTTTAACACTACCTTTTGAAAAACATCGGCCAAACACGACCTCCTAGCTCTCAAATAAGCCAATAACGCGCTGACATTTGAAGGACACCGTTGAATAACTGTACAAAAAACAGTCAATTATTTTATTCAAGCGTGCGAAAACCTCCGCTCTCGCGGATACATTGATATGCGTTAGTCTGGAAGGAGGCGGGGTTGCAGTTGCTTACTAAGGAATAGTCTGGCCGTAGTATCAGCAAAGCGATTCAGTGTAGAGGCGTTAAACATTTCTTGGATCCCTGACGCTATCGTTCTAAAGCTCATCCAGGTGAAACGTAGTCCTTTCTTTTCTTGTCGCTCACGAGTGGCCAGAATGAGGTCTGCAATATTCTTGTAGCGAACAATCTTAAGGTCAGTAAAGAAACGTTCTGTGAACTGTTTATAAGCTGCTGCACTGCGAACGGTCCCCTCACTCGAATCAACACAAACATTGATGCGTTCTGAAGAGTAGTACCCAGCCAATTTAAGATAGCGAACTACCTTACCAAAGGACTTTGGAGAGATATACTCACCCCAACGTAAAGCGTAGTCTTCCTGGAACTGATTATAGCTAAGCGTCTGTAGCCCAGCTTCAGTAGGCAACCCCACGCGCCCACCAATAAGGTCAGTATTCGGTAGTATGCAAGCCAATACTTTCGCGATCAAACGACGGCATTGAATATTATTGATAGCTGAACCAGCCCAGGCGTTAAGAGCTGGGAATCGATTGGGGTTATCAATGAACTCTTCTAATGCCTTAAAAATGCGTCCAAACTCTTCAGGTAAGTACGTCCACTCCCCGTTCGGGAACAAGCGCCTTGCCTTAAAACCAAATTCAAAGTTAGGAAGTTTCTTTTGCTCAACAGTGACAACGGAGTGATGAATATCGATAAGGCTACGCTTATGCGCTTTACGCTTGGCCCGATACTCGGCATTTTTGAGCTTCTTTTGCTCTCTAATGTCGTCAGTGTAGGAATCTAAACTAGAGAAGGTCATGACACATACTTCTCCGAATCGAAAGCTCGACGACGCTGGATCGCGTATCGTGTTTCAAAGAGAGTATGTATCTATGTATATAGGCTCTCAGCAAGCCTCTAAGGTATGCGTTCATAATGATTTCCGTCGTATTGAAAAATGTTTGGGGTCTCAAGCCAAACGTTCACTATGTAATCTATATAAAGATCGCAAAAAGATCAAGTTCTTGAATTTCAGGTACAAAAAAGCCGCTCACGACGGATAAGCGGCTTATTTGCGAATGCTATGTAGTTAGATTGAGGGTCTAACACATTCTTAGCTCTGAAAAATACACTACATAGAAAACTATGTAGTAGCGTGCTATGTAATGCACTTTGGTATCAGAACTACGGTAATTATACATGATGAACGGCTTTTTAAAAGCACAAAAGCCAATATATACAAAAGAAAAAAAATCAATACTTTTGTATTTGTGCAACGATTTGGCCCACAACTTTTATAGTTTCTTGGTCAAAAAATATGTCTTCTGGGGGGTATGTCGGGTTGTAACTCTTGAGTCGAAGGCCGTTGGGTATTTTTTCCAACAGTTTCATCCGAGTTAACCCATCATGCACGACTACATAAACTTTCCCGTCAGAAACGTTGTTTTTCTCCATGTCGATAAAGACAACAGCATCATCTTGGAACACTGGAACCATGGAATCCCCATGAACACGCATTGCAATCGTTGTTTTAGGTGTGTCAATAAATGCCTTATCTATCAGATAGCTTTCTTTGACTTCATGCTCACAAATACATCCTCCACCGGCGGAAACCTCAATATCTGGATAGAAAGGTATTTCGACCTGTTCCCTCGATTGGTTTAGAGGCGAGACGTCATTGACTAATGCATCAATTGGCACATTAAACAGTTGAGACAGGCGCAATAAACTTGGTCCTTTTGGCTTGGATGTATCAATCTCCCATTTAGATACTGTTACCGGAGCCACTCCAATTTTGTCAGCAAGCTGAGCTTGAGACATTTTCATTTTTTTCCTAAGTGTCTGAATTTTTTGACCAACGGTATCAGAAGGCATTATTAAAAAATTGAGTTAATTTTAGTTGCCTCAAATAGTCTCAAATTAGATCTATATTTTCTTATTCATAAACTATACAAACATATTGATGAGAACTATCACATCTAGTATATTTAACATACTGATCAAACGATCATGCATTTGACGGAAAACCAAGGGGTATGCGTGACAGAAAAGAAAAGCGTTGGCATTCACTTTGAGTTAGACCCGGATGTCAATAAAGGACTAGAGCGAGATAGCCTGAAATATGGCCGTTCAAAAAGAAAACATGCTCGCCACGTATTAAATGCATTTTATTCCATGCCAGAAACCGAACGTGATTATTGGCTTGGGAAAACAAAATTACCGCAGTAAAAATTTTTTATCGCGTTAGGTCCAACAATTGGACCTGCTGATTAAAATCGCTCTTTGACAACTTGGCCATGGCTATAGACCCTTCTCCTCTCAACGTTGGTAAACGTAGAGAGTGATATTTCAGGTCTATAACGACGAATGCCCACAATAATTCGTCAACCACGCCCTACGTTTGGCAGACGAGGCAAGGGTTCTGGTTGTCCGACCAGATGAAAGTGATAGGACACACTGATTGTGAAATAAATCACAAATCAATGATTTAATGAAAAATTCTGAAACAATGTCTCAAAATTAGAACCTTCATTCTAACCATATGAAAAAACGAAAAATAGTCGACTTCCTGCATTTAGCGAAGACAAATATCTCATAAATCAAGCAACTAATTGCATTATTGCATTGCCTCGACTCTTCAAATACATTCCCGCACAAAATATAAAGCCCCTTGATGGGCTATGACGATATACGTCTCAGTTGGCTCTTTAAAATCTTACTTGATGCACACCGCTATTCTTATGCGGCGTTCCTGTGTTCCCAGGCTTAATTACACAGGATAATTGCGCCCTCAAAACCTTTCTTGTGTGTATCAGTTTCCCCATATAAAGAACTTGCCAACTACTCTGCACACCAGAGAACCGTATTTTGGCTAAGAAGTTCTTGTGTCCCGCAGCACTCTTTGAAGACCGTCTCAACTCACTGACGTGCTAGATACAAGGTTTCTTACCACATCAACAGCAATTCAATTTCCTTATATTCCATGCCTTTGCGCTTCGGCGTAGGGCTTCGTGCACCTCAAATTTGGTCGCACGCTTTAACAACATGGCCATGGCTATAGACCCTTCACACCTCAACGTTGGTAAACGTAGAGCGTGATACTTCAGGTCTATAACGACGAATGCCCACAATAATTCGTCAACCACACCCCACGTTTAGCAAACGAGGCAGGGGCTTTGGAACGTCCGACCAAATTAATGTGATAGGACATCAACTGTTGGTAAGGATAAAAAGAATGTTGAACCAAAATGTACAAACACAGAACAGCAAAAACGAAGAGTGCTTGCTTAGTCTGTATCGGACAAAATTGCAGCGCTGCGGACTATCAAGCAAAGAAACGTCAAGACTCCTCAAAGAGAAATCGATTGATGAACTTAAAGCCGTCGTCCAGCAGCAGAAAAATGCTCAAAATCTTCAAGCATCAGCTTCTTCGAGTCACTGTGAGCCGAGCAGACCGCGCCGTTCACTGACAGACGCCACCACGACGGGTCGGGTATGGAGCACCAAACCGCACAAGCATGCTCACTCTCTCAGCGCTTCCCGAAAGCGGAGTAAGATTGAAAAAGCCCTGAGTAACTGTCGTTCACTCGCTCCTGAGCTTGACCCACTAAAACACATGGGTTATATCGATGATGATGCAAAGCTATCTCGCCTAGATATGCTGATAGAAAGCCACTTAATGCCAAGCCATGGCCACAACGAGTCTCCAGACTCTCACTAACGAATTCACCTTTACCTGATGCTCATCGGGTAGCCAATCTCATTTTATCCACCGCGAAACGATTTTCTCAAAGCAGCGCCTTCTGGCGCTGTTTTGCGTTTGTTGTTTTGCATTATTCACTTTAAAGAGGAAACACTCATGACATCGACACAACAACGGGTTGGATTCTGCCTGCTTCTGGCCCTATTTTCAGCTCTACTCACCACGCAACCGGTTATTGCCGCTGACATTTTTGCGACAGGTAAAACCGCCATCAAGGAAAGCGCAGGTAAGGACTCGATGGTGGAAACCGCCATGCTGAGTACGGGGTTAATTGGCGCGATTATTACTGGTTTTACCACTCGAAACTGGTATGGCGCAGCAGGCGGCTTTGTGGGCGGCAACATTTTGTGGGCAGTGGGCGCGCCATTGGTAGGACTGGCCTAATGGACGACCCTCGCCTTTTCTTTGGTGTACCCAGCCATTTGAACAAAGGCAAACGTCTCGCGGGCTTTCCGCGAGACGAAATCATTCCAGCAGCCGTCTTGTTTGGGTTTTGTTACTGGCAGAGCGCTCCCCTGCTAGGAATGGCCCTCGCGTTTGCTTGGTTTGGTGGCCTTCGTTACGTCAAAGTGGAATACGGCGACAACATCATCGCCCTGACTTTTTATTGGTGGGCTGAAGCTTGGTTAAGCCGAACTTATTTCCATCGAACCCCAGCTGCTCAAAAGCGCTACTGGATTTTCTAGGAGGTTTTCTTGGACTCTTACATTGAAAAAGAAAAGCTCAAACTTAAAAGCCTACTCAACGCTGGGCTTTTAATTGGCTTTCTCGTTATGCTCATTGTGAACTTAGGACTCGGCGTAACTGTTTATCAGCTGGTGATACACAAAAGTCGCACAATGACACCGCCGACCCTATCAAAGGCATTCACCATTTCGGATGCAACTGTCGATGAAAGTTATCTCGAACAAATGGGAGAATACTTTCTTAACCTAAAACTGAACGTCACGCCCGCCAGTGTCCACCGTAAATACTCAATACTTCTGGACTATGTGACAGAGGAAGACTGGCCAAACGTTCAACCCACCTTGCTCCGTGAAGCCGAGTACATCAAAGCAGAAAACATCTCTAGTCGCTTCGATGTTGAAGAGGTAGCGATTGCGCTCAGCCGTTTAGAGGTTCGCTTTAGTGGCGTTCTACAAAAGCACGTCGGCAGTCGCCCACTCGATCCAGAACCCACCACATACGTTGTTTCCATGAACTATGTGGGTGAAATTTCTGTTCGTTCAATCCTACAAGTGGAGTCAACCCCATGACACTAAGGCTAATCGCTCTGGTGGGACTACTTGTTCCCATGTTGGCCACCGCCAACAACACCAAGCAATCTACGTATACATTTGAAGATGGCGACACCATCTCAATGCCGCTATCGAGTTTGGATGTCAATAAAATTCGCGTGAAGTCAGATCGCATCATTTCTATCATCTGCCCAACGGGTTTTTGCACCAACCAAAACAACGCCAAAGATAAAACGGGCTCTGTAGCCATCAAGGTCAATATACAAGCGCCGTTTACCGCTCAAGTCACAACAGAGAAAGGACGCTTGTTTGCGCTACTTATCAACCCTAAGGCAACACCTGGACAAATCGTTGAATTGACGTATGCACAGGCGCATCTCGATCAGAAATCAATTTTTGAACGCCAGTTTGATTATCCTGAAGCGCTGACCGAGTTCACCAAAGCCATGATGCTTTGGAAACGCGATAAAACGCCAGTGCCTGGTTTTCGAGTTCATTATGTCGATCCGGACACACTACCCGAAGATACAGGGCCACTTCCGCTCACACCTCAAGTGGTCTTTTCTGGCAAAGACTATTCAGGGATCATCTACCAAGTTACCAACCAAACAAGCCAAACCAAGACGCTAACCAGGTCACAATTTTATAGTTACGCGGCCAGGAGTGCGTCACTGGATAGCTTGGTGCTGGCACCAGGTGAGTCCACCACGCTTTATCTCATCACTGGGGGAGGCGTTGGCCATGTCAAATAATCCCATCAGCAACCTGATTGCAAAATTTGCCGGTAAATTCAGTGAGCCGCAAGGTGACTTTGAACAAGGCGCGGCAGTGAATGCGCAATCGAACCGGCTTAACGGCCTGATCACCCATCTTGGGCTCGCGATTCTGGTCGGCGGCGGTGTCACTCTTTGGTTTATGCTCAACCCAAGCCAAACCGTTGAAGAAAGCGAGGACGCCCCCACACCCGTTCAGTTTGGCCAGGTGGTTGACAGTACCTTTACCGCGAAAGACAACCAGAGCGCGTTAAGTCAACAACAACTGGAAATTGATGCGCTGCGTAAATCACTAAAAACGCTCGGCGGCGACATTTCGTCACTGGAAGGGTCGATTAAAAGTGGCTTTGATAGTATTCAAAGTGAACAGAAGCGTAATACAGAATCTCAGTTCGACGGTTTGAAATCAGAATTGCAGCGTAGCTTAAGTGAGGTAGACGCACTCAAAAAGCAACTCAAGTCACAGCTAGAGAGCGGGACCGACAACCCACCGTCAGTCAACGGACGCGGCGAACAGTTCGGCGACTACGACCGAAGGCTTCCACCTCCTCCTAACGCTCAGTACTCCAATGACAACCCACAACAAAATGAGTTCGACTATCAGCGCGAGAATCAAGTAGTGAACACAGCAACGTTTGAAGTCAGCGAATTTCGATGGGATGCAACGGAGGAAGAAGCGAGAGCCAAGCGAACGATTGATAATTACGTTCCCACTGGCACCTTTGTCACTGCGGTCGTCACCGGTGGTGCCGATGCGAATGCTGGGGTATCAGGCCAAGGGGATACCGCTCCTATCGTTTTTCAAACCGTCAACCAGGGCATTCTACCCAACGGCGAGAAGTCTAAACTGAATGACTGTACCATCACCGGTTCGACCTACGGTGAAATCTCATCCAGTCGCGGAATCGTCCGCACACACCGAATGAGCTGTATTCAGCCTGATGGTGGGATACTCGACATCCCAGTGAAAGCCACCGCCTTTAACTTTGGCCGCAACGGCATCCGAGGGACAACTATTTTGAAAAATGGTGACATTGTTGAAATGGCGGGCATTTCGGGCATCTTGACGGGAATAGGTGAAACAGGGCAAGCCTTGTCTCAAACCACCACCCCAACGGCCCTTGGTCCTTCACAAACGGTGAACGGCAGCGATGCTTTGATTAACTTGCTTGGTAATGCCACCTCCAGCGTAGGCAGTAAACTCGCCGATTACTACATCAAATTGGCTGAACTTTACCATCCTATTGTCGAGGTCAATCCTGGCGCCGTCGTCAACATTGTATTCCTTGAAGGATTTCCTCTCGACCCACTTTTAGCGGATGACTATGAAGCCAAAGTGAAACGAGAAGAACAAGCCGCCCAAAGTACACCAGGCAGCCAGCTTATTGGCGTTCTTGGTGGTGCTAACCTCCCTGCAGCCGCCTCTAAGGTCAATCCACTGGCCGAAAAAATGGTACAAGAAGGCTTATCCCCTTCCCAATTTGGCAGCCTTCAATAAATAACAAAGGTTCGCGCTGACTGCTATAAGCGCAGCTTGTAGAGGCAGTGTGAAGCAGACAAAGCGCAGCGGCGTCAGTGCTTAAAAACGTCAGAGGGCGAGAGTCCGACTTTCCTTTTGCAACACAAGAGGCAAAAACCTATGTTAAAAAACACTCAAGCCGTGGACGAGTCTGACCTGTTCCTCGCTTCCCAATCTTCCTCCCTGGAAGACTTCCTTAAAACCGACATTGCTTGTGGTAAGCGCATCCACTGTTCTTTTCCCATGAACAGCCGAGATGACTACCTCCTTAGCTTGCTCAGCAAGAAGTCGGTGGCTTGGATAAAGTTTGCCAACACAGACAAACTCTATCCGCCCGATTTTCAACCTGAACTGGTTTCTCTGAGCTCTCTGGCCGAGTTAACCACTTTCACTTGCTTACCCACTCCTGTCAGTAAGCATATTTTCTGTCAATTCCTCAGTAGTGAACTGACATACCAACAAAAAAGAGCGCTCAACAAACAAGAGGTTCAGTCTGTCAGCTTTAAAGACGGCCACACACTCTACGCGCCCTTTTGCTAACCCTTTAGGAAACGAACCATGTTAAGAACGTTACCTCTCTTAGCCTTTAGCTTGCTGCTAACGGGATGCGCCGCCGGTCTTGGAGAAGATTTCAGCTGTGACAAAGTGGGTGGTGTATCAGGCTGTACCAGCATGAACGAGATACGAATCAATATTGACTCGTACGCCAACCCAACCACCTCTACTAGCCCCATCAGTTATTCTGAAGCGGCCCCCAACGCGTTCATCACGCTCCCTCGGCGCGACAGGCATGGTCAGCCTGCACGTTCTCAAGATGAAGTCAAATCCATTACCATTTTTCCATTCACCACCACGGACTCTAGCCACTACGTCGACACGATAGATATTTACTTCGTTCTCGATGACAGTCATTGGACCGGAAAACCGGTTCAATCCATAAAAAAGGATTAAACCATGCTGCTTTCATCATTTCGCCAGTCCAAAGAGGGGCTGGCGTCCATCTTTGCTGACGCAAAGAAACATCAGAATCACCTCCACACGGAATTGCCTTATCGCAAGTACGATTTCACCGAAGGCTTTTTTGAAAACAAAGGCTCTCGCGGGTTTGGCCTTCGCCTCAGTGTGCTGGGTGGTGCGAACGACCAACTCATCGTTTCGCTCAACCGATTAGTCATGACCTTGCCACAAGGCAAAAAGTGGGACTATCAACTCCAACTTATGGGTCATAACCGCGTCGGTCATTACATCGAAGCGAACAAAGAAAAGATGGCAGAGCGTGGCGGGGTGCTTGCCGAGATGGCCGAAAGAGACGCTAAGTATGCCCACTATGCGGCGCAACATGGCTACTTTCACAACCAAAAAAACACCCACTTCGACCTGCGCGATTACGACGCCTATTTCTTTGTGTCAACAACCAGCTCAAACTTAGAAGCACTGCGCGATGTGCGCTGCGAGATTGAAACTGCCTTGGTCCAGCTTGGGTTTGATTTTATGGCCGTGGCCCCAGAAGATTTACTGACGCACGTGGGCGACATCATGAATTTCAATCCGAAACAAGATCGTCCGTTAGTCAGAGATTATAACCCGCTAGATTCACTGCACCTTCAGGCCATGTCACCGGATACCGAATGTTTGTTCAGACGAGACCACCTCGCCATTCGACACACCGCGCAGAATGGTCAGGATGTACACGGTCGCGTGGTCAGCATGGGACTCTCTAAACTCCCTAAAGATTTTCGTCTTTACGGTCTACCTGAGTGCTTCACCTCTATACGCAACATCAGTCGCTCATTAATCTGCCCTCATATGCTGACCCTCAATTTCCGATGTGAACCGACCGGTAAAGAGGAAGCGGCCAACAACAGCAAAATTAATGACTTAACCAAAACCGTCGAATCCAAAATGGTTATCTTTGCGCCTACCGCTAAAGAAGAACTGTCCGAGCGCAAAGAGATTCAAACGGGCATGAACGCCAAAGAGTTTTGCATCACCTCGATGGCACTGACATTGACGTTATTCACCAGCGAAGCGAAGCAGCGTCAAGATGTACAAGCCGCTTCCACGGCGTTTGAGGGGGCAGGGCTGAGCATCATCAAGATGAACATGCTTCAATCACAATCGTTGCTCTCAGTTTTACCTTTTATGATGAGTGACGGATTTTGGTCAGACGCCGTGAAAGCCGGTCGCGTTCGCAAGGTCAAAAGCTCCAATCTCGTCAATTTCTTTCCACTGGTTCTCGACTTCAAACGACTGAGGCCTGGTATATTGCTGCCCACGATGCGCCAGCAAATCTCTTTCTTTGATCCGTTTACCTGTGGCAGTGACAACCAGAACATTGCCTTAACCGGCGGCTCAGGGGCGGGAAAAAGCTTCCTGGTTCAGGAAATCGCCCGGGGCACTTACGCCATGGGGGGCAAAGTGTGGATACTGGATAAAGGGTCCAGTTATAAAAAGCTGACGCTCATGCTCGGTGGCACCTACATGACGCACAAAAACATCTTCCTCAACCCGTTTACCCACCTCGGAAAAATTGAACAAGGCGGTGTTTTTCAAGATGATGACGGCAGCGAAGTTAACCCAATGGCCGAGGCGCTAGACAACATTACCGCCCTGTTTGCCACCATCGCTTCTCCCTATGAACCCTTGACCAGTTATCAGCAAAACATTCTTGGTGACGCCATCGTGGCTGCTTGGGACAAACACAAAACCAAAACGCTCGTCGATAATGTTCAGGAAGAGCTATACACCCGATACAAAGAGTTCAACGATACGCGAATTCGAGATATCGCTGTGCAGCTCGATAAATACTGCGTAAACGGCATTCATGGCGAACTGTTTAACAAACCCTCGTTACTCGATCCGGATGTGCATTTCACCACGTTAGAGCTCGACGGTTTTGCCCCGGGGGTGCTACGCAGTGTCATCTTCGCGCTCATCGTGACCATCAACCAACAAATGTACCTATCGGGCACACGTTCCATGCCTAAGATGTGCATCATCGAAGAAGCATGGAGCCTACTTTCTGGCAGCAATAAGCAAGCCCAGGAATTCATTAACACTGGCTATCGCACCGCTCGTAAGTTTGGCGGCTCGTTTTGTACCGTGACTCAAGGGATTGATGATTTCTTTGCCAACGAAGAAGCCAAGGCTTGTTACAACAACTCCGATATTCATGTTGTTATGCGCCAAGGCGAAGGCTTTGATAAGTACCTCATGGAAAACCCTAACGCCTTCTCGCCACTAGAAAAGGAATTAATTAAGCGCTTCGATAAGTCCTCAATCGCTGGTTACAGCTGTCTTCGAATCAAAGCAGGGGGGCACGTATCCTGGCACCGATTCTTTGCTGACCCCATCAAACGGGCCATGTATTCCACCGAGCCGAATGAATATGAATATTGTGAAAACTTGGTCAATCTGGGCGTCCCATTAATGGAAGCCATTGACCGCACATCCATGCATTTCTATGGAGATGAAATCCGTGAATTTGAATCCCACATTACATAGCCTAATGCAAGGCGCCACTCTGGCGCTTTGCATTATAGCAAGCCCAATTCAGGCTAAAAACTTTGGCTTGCACGGCACCACATTCCCAATTGGTGAAGTCGATATGCTCAAATGGATTGACGCCCGTTTAAAGGGCTTTGAGCAGTCTGGAAAGCTAGCGGATATGCAGGAAGAATTTCAGTCGCGAGTCAGACACAAGGTGAGTAACCCTACCCCTCTCAACATTGGAACGACTACCTCACCCAACACCTTTTTTGTCAATCCGAGCGTGACCTTCCCGACCGATATTCGCGACCCAAATACCGGACGATTATTCGCGGCAAAAGGACAAACGATCAACCCTTTTGATACCGCCACCTGGCCAGAAGAAATCAGGGACCTCTTCCCAAAAGTCGAACTGTCGAAAGTGCTGCTTTTCCTGGATGCAAGAGACCCAAAGCAACGAGCCTTCGCTCAAAGCTTTACTCATGAAAAGCCGGTCAAAGTCATCCTAACCGGTGGCAATCTCGACACCATGGCCAAGGCGATTGAAACCCGCATCTATTTTGATCAACAAGGCCACCTCATCGACAAGCTCCACATTCAGCATGTCCCTTCCCTCGCTTATCAAGAAGGTATTCGCTGGCGTATCGATGAGGTCGATGTCTCTCAATACCCCACAGAGTGACAATGTCACATAACAAGGAACACTTATGCGCCCAACAGGAAAGTGTAAAGTCACCTGGCTCCTGCCTTTATTGCTGTGTTTCAGTGCAAACACCTACGCAAAAAGCGCGGCTTGCGTGAGTCAGTTTATCAATCCCATTACCGACATTTGCTGGAGTTGTTTGTTTCCCATGACCATCGGCTCCGTGCCGGTGTTTCCATCCAGCTATCCAGATACGCCCAACCCTTCCATGCCGATTTCGTTTTGCCCTAAGCCCCCACCCATCTTTTTACAAATCGGCTTAAACATTGGCTACTGGGAACCTTATGCACTGACTGACGTTACTCGCGTTCCTTATTGTATGGTCAACATGGGTATTCAAATGGGCGGGGCGAACGAACAGAAAATTGGAGGTCGAGTGACCTCACGCGACGGTGACAGCAGCGACGGCGGGTTCTATCAAGCGCACTGGTATAAATACCCCGTCATTTGGTGGTTACAACTCATTCAATCCACCGCCTGCATGGCTACCGATAACTTTGACATCGCGTATATGACCGAGATTGACCCACTCTGGGATGACGATGAACTGTCACTGGTCCTCAACCCAGAAAGTCTCCTGTTTGGTAATTTATTTGCGCAAATGGCCTGTGTACCCGAAGCCATGTTGACATCAACAAACAGCGCATTGCCACTCGATGCACTTTTTTGGTGTATGGGGTCGCAAGGCAGCGCCTATCCTTTGACAGGCACCACCAATTATCGCGACACGCCCATTCAAGCCGCCACGCTCATTATGGAGAGGTTGAATTACAAACTGCACCGGCAAGGCATGATTTTCGAAAGTCGCGGCGAAGATGGAGCCGTTTGTTACCAGACGCCTATGCCCATCCTGCCCAAATCTCGCTACCGATACCAAATGTCAGCCCCCATCCCTGATGCTGGTTGGTGCCACCCCTATACGACCACAACCACACTTTGGGAGTCTGGCCATGACAACCCCGTAACGGGCGACAACTTTGGTTACGTCCAGTGGCGAAAACGCAACTGCGTATTTTTGTAAACAGATAAGGAAAATCACCCCATGAAAATGCACCGGCTTACCGCTTTTCACTCTTTAGGCATTCAAACAGTCTTGACCGCCGCATCGGTTTTACTGCTCCTTCAGATAGACCAAAAACACATTGACTGGCTGACTTGGGGAGTGTTCACACTACTCTTTCTAATCGCTCAGAACATCGCGCCGAGGCTTTTTGGCCATAGAGTTAAAGCGGTAAGAAAGCCGAGACTCGAAGCCATTGGCACCGCACTCCTCTTTGCCACTGCCTTCGTGGCCGGATTGGAACAATATGACAACATTGTTCAAGCAGCTGTCGGCTTTACCCTAGCGCTTGCCTTGAATGTGTTCTCGATGTCAATAGGCAAACCATACGCCCATTTTCCCGTCACTGAAAAACACTAAATCAGCTTATCGGCTGGTCTTTAACGCTCCACGGTACACCCCGCACCCTCTTTCTTTTTTCAACAAAGCTCGCTTTTGACTGCTATAAGCGCATCGCGCTTGTAGAGAGAAAAGGAGTACCACGCCTTGCGTGGAAATTAATTAAGGATAACACCCATGGCTCTTCGAAAATTCTGTAAGTTTACTTTGCTTCTTTCTGTCATCTTTGGGGCTTTACTACTCGGCCAAGCCTCCCAGTTCTTACAAACGCTAAAGGACCATCAACGCCATGAAGTCAATGAATGGATTGATAGCCACCCTGAGCAAGCTTCGACCGCTGAGACGTTTATTAAGCGCTGCTTTGAGACACGCATGGCCAACAAAGCGAACTCATCAGAAGCCCCCACCCTAAAGGAACCGATGTCCCTGTACGACTGTGGATATAGCGTCAATGCAGACCAACTCGTTCACCACCTTCAAAACCGCGATAAATCTTGGTTGTCTCTTGCATGGCCTCTATCCCTTTTCGAATAGCAAGGAGCTCAGCATCATGGCACTCAGATGGACACACATTCACCAAGCCTTTCAAGGTTTACTCTTCTTGTTCGGCCTAGTCTTTGCTGCGATGACCACGCAATGCCTCGTTTTTGTCTTTTGGGTCTACCTTGTGCTCTCTGAGCACTGGCTCAAGCTTCAAAGCAATAGCACCGAGCAATGGCAGCAGGGATTAATAACCATGTGGGAAGGATCACTGGCGGTGACCATTAAGATACTTCTTATCGTGGGCATGGCGTTTTGTCTTAACAAGATACTCAAAAACAAAGCCAGCCAGGCCTCCCAAATCGCACCATTTGATACCGACTCCGCTCAGAAATAGCGGAGCAAAGCGTGAACCAACCATTCTCAACCCAACATAAGGATTCATCCCATGGACCGATTCTATCCCTACCCATCCTGGCAAAGCGCCAGAAACCTGTTCCACTCGCTCTTTCATCTGCTCACCACTCAAGCCGCGGTAGCGTGCTTTTGGTTGGCGGCCCTCGCCACCGCGTTGGGCGGCGTTCCCTGGGCAACCCAAACCGTGGTCAGTTGGGTCGCACAAGCAGCTTGGCTTGGCACTGCACCTAAAGGCTATATCCGTGTCTATGAATGTGAAAACCATACCTCTATCGATAGAAATGAGGTGATCGGCCAGCAACACTTGTGTCCTGGTTCCGAGGTCAAAGCCATTCCCATTGAAGAATCCGCGACGTACACGACCGACAACGTCTACCGACTATTGACGTCGTACTATCTACTGGGTCTCATACTGGCCGCCGCCTGCCGGTTACTTTTTCCTTTCGCTGTCGGTGTATCCAGTGCTGCGCCCTCAAAACGACTGTACAAGTATCGAGCACCGATAAAACCTGGCGACCCCGCTCACTATGTCCTCTATGTGGATTACGTCAAACCGCAATCATGGACTTCATACCTTGGGTATTGGATTCGCCAGTCGCTGGGAAGCAAGATTGTCCTCACCGAACCCCAACTGAGCGGCGCTAACTGGGAGTACCATAACCATCAATGGACCGTCACCTTCGCGACCGTCACCTTCGCCAATGGAAAAACACTGACTGGGCTTGCCTCCATTGAGCCCTTTACCAGCGCCAAAAACCATACCAACCCATAACCTCCCTTGCGGTGCTCACACCATCGCGAGCACCGTGCTAACAACGACAATAGGTTACCCCATGCCAAAAGCTTTACTATTTGTGCTGGCCTTTTGGCTAAGCACACCCGCTCTCTCCTACACAGAAGATGAACTCAAAGCACTCGCCAAACGTGAACAGGCGATGACACAAATTAAACCCACTGAGCAATTTGACGAAGTCTGGAATCGAGCACGCCAGCAGCAACATGTCGCCACCCAGACAGGCACCACCGTTCAAGCGCTCGTAAAGCCCAACGCCATCACAGAGCTACTTGGCACACCGAAACCGACAAAAAACCCGAATCGAGCGCCGAAAGGCATCATGGTATTCGTCTCCTTGACCATGCCTGACACAGCCTTGAAACAACTTTTAAGGCAAAGTGCCCACGCACAAATTCCGCTCGTGATCCGTGGTGTTTTGCCTCAAGGCTTTCCAGCAACGACAAGCCGAATTAGTCACCTAATCGGGCAAAATAGTAAACAGCCGATTGAATCAGGCTTTGCCATCAGTCCTGAATGGTTCCAGCAATTCAACATTCAGCGCGTACCCGCGTTCGTCTCTGTTCGTGATGGCCATTGCCTGCCTAAGCAGCCTTGCAGTGCCAACGACTATGACGTTGTTTACGGCAATATCTCGCTTTATCAAGCCCTCAACATCCTTGAAGGAGGTGACGCAGGAGAAAATGCTCGCCTAGTCAATAAGAGGCTTCAACGATGAAAAACATCATTCTGGTGAGCATGCTTGGACTATTGTGTGTAAAGGCAATGGCCAACCAAGAACAATCCTTTAACGATACGGCGAACTGGGCAAAACAAACCTCTCAATCCATGCTCACACCGAACAGTATCCCCCTGAACATTAATGACTACTGCAAAGATGCAAGTTGCCAAAGCAAAGTCGCCAATCCATCAGAAACAAGCCTCAATGATGGCAACATGGAGGACAAGAAAGCCGAAGCTATGGCCAACGATGAACTGGCTCAAGGCATTCAAGCCAATACCAACAAATAGAGGCCCGACTTTAAGAATGATCAGCAGATGCGGTACGCATTAATTGGACAGGAAAACGCCTATGAAATCAGCCATGATGTATCAAACAAATACGTCAATTGCGATTCTGGTGAACAGTGCTTATTTGACGACTACGACAAGATTTGTCACGCCCCGACGAACACCCCAGTTCCGTGCAGCAAAGTCCCTTCCTTTACGCCTGACGTCAGGCCAGCGGGTTACAAATGCAATTCTGGTTGGACACTGAAGGGATATTACTGTACTCGCCCTGTCGTAGAGTGTCGTTTTGACGGCAGATACAACTACGTTCAGCGCCGATACGGGAGAGATACCGTTCCTGTCACTATCTATCTTTGGGATGGTGTCCACCACGGCAGCGGAAAATGGAAAGGGCCCTTACAAAGTAAAAGGGAACTGGGTGAGAGAAACTATGTCGAGATGTACACCATCTGTGGGTACGTCACTGAATCTACTCCAGCCATACCTCAATGTACCTCTGGTTATGCATTATCCGGTGCAAACTGTGTTAAAAATGACGTTTCCTGGGAAACACAATGCACCCTCATATCGGAATGCAAAGCCATCTCCGAAACCTGCGTCGAACCAGGTGGTACACGAACCATCAATGGTGTTCCTATGACGCTACCCTGCTGGAAATACGAAATTAACCACCTTTGCGAACTCCCCGACAATTGTGGGCAATTTTCTGAATGCAGAGAAGGGGCGAGAGAATGCAGCTTGCAGCAAAATGGCGTCTGTATAGAAGAAAAAATTACCAAAATATGCACCGAAAAGACCTGTCGCCAAGTGACGTTGCAGTGTGGTGAACAATCTTTCTGCTTGGATGGTGATTGTTACGATAGCACTCCAAAGCGTAATGATGAATTTGATAGATCAGCGGCAGCCCTTGCTGGACTGGGTGAGGCAGCTAAAGGACTTGGAGACCCACCAAAGATATTCACAGGCAAACCCATGCAATGCTCGAAAAAACCAGTGGGCATCGCAGACTGCTGCAAAGATGGAGGCTGGGGAACCGACATTGGGTTAGCGCAATGCTCAGAAGAAGACAAAGCGGTAGGCAAAGCCAAAGAAAAAGGTCTCACTATCTATGTTGGTGAGTATTGCGCTGAAAAGATACTCGGTGTCTGCATTAGAAAGAAAAAATCCTACTGTGCCTACGACAGTAAACTGGGAAAAATCATCCAGCAGCAAGGCGCGCTCAATCAGTTAGGAAAAACGCTCGGCTCAGCCGAAAACCCGACCTGTGCCCCTTTGACACCGGAAGAATTGTCTGACATCAACTTTGACCACATTGACTTCACCGAGTTCTACCCAGAACTGCACGACAACATCAACCTCCCCGATCCCAACATCATCAAACAGCGCATCCAAAGCGCAGTGGGTGGTTAACACCAGTGGAGAAATATCATGGATTCCTATACAGCAGCACCACTGGCGGCGATTGTCGCCTTGGTGCTTTCGTCGTTACTGACCATGCCGCTGCCAGCACTAGCTGATAGCACACCGCCCGGGTGGCGTTTTTATAACGAACCCAAAGAACCTAAACCCATCAAACCAAAACCGCCTGCCCCTCCCGCTACTCCCGCTACAACGACAACCAAAGTCATGAGCGCGACGGAGCAAATGGCCTGGTTTCACAAACAATGGAACGAAGCCAAAGCCGCAACCTTCATTGACCCTGATAACAATGAAAAACTTCAGCGTTTTATGGAGCTCAATCGCTACATTACGTCTCAAACCGACATCACGGCCATGACGTTTAAAAAGCTACTTGTTGAGAATCCAGAATTGTCATACACCAAGGACCACCCAACCGAACAAGCGGCCCGCAAAACCTACTTAGCCGCCATCGAGGCGAAGCAAGAAAACAAGGTTCGTGAAATGATGAGAAACGGCTGGGGTTTGTTTTTCGTGTATGAGGGAGAGGACGCGCTCGCCACTCAGCTCGCGCCCTCCATTCAGCAATTTGCCGACCGCTATCAACTGGACTTATTGGGCATCAGTAATGATGAGGTCTTTGCACCAGGCATCCGAGAAAACCGAAGCAACCAGGGCAAGATCACCGCCGCGTTTACACCGGCCATTTTACTGGTTAATCCAAACTCTGGAGAAATGAAACCCCTCGCTTATGGCTTCATCTCCCAAACCAAACTCCTCAGCCGCTTTTATAACGTGGCCACCGACTTTAAAGACTCCAATTACTGAACAATGAGGTCATCACATGCACCGTATTACGCTATTCTTACTCTGCTTTTTCACCGCCACATCCTTTGCAAAAATGACGGACAATTACGCCGTTGTGTTCATTTTCCAAGGTAGCTGCTCATACTGTCATCAGTTTGCCCCTTCTGTCATAAGGGCTGCGAGCGAACTGTCATTGCCTGTTTATGGGTTCACGCTCGATGGCGACGGCATTCCTGGCTTCGACATTCCCATCCAGCAACCCAAGAGATTCACCAAACGTTCATGAAGGGACCAAACGGCAGCAATGTGGTGCCCGCCACATTTCTGATTAACGTCAACAGCCGTAAATTTGCCCGCATCTCATCAGGCTTTATTGATTACCCGACCTTCTATCAAGCACTGTCTAACGCTCTATATGACCCAGAAGTCAGGGGGGCACTGCAATGACCTCTAACCGAACCAAAGCCACCGTCGCTTTATCTCTCACGGGGCTCCTATCCATCGGGCAAACACAGGCAGGAACAGGGAGTTCTCTTCAGCAATTTTTCGACAATTCAGGCTATAACGCCAACGTCACCAACCCCATTGCTTATCAAGGCCAAAGCGCCAACTACTACAGTGGAGGCTCACTATTTCTGCGTACCAATGTCGTCAATGCATCGTTGGCCAACGTCACCGTCCCAAAGATAGGAGCCGGCTGTAGCGGTATTGACTTATTCATGGGCGGCTTTTCCTACATCAGTTCCGATGAGCTGTCTAAATTTGGTAAAGCGATCATTCATAACGCGCCACCGTTTATTGTTGACCTGGCCCTTCAAACCTGGGCTCCCCAGCTCAAACAAAACATGGACAAGCTGCAAGCCAAAGCCGATAAATGGCTCAATCAATCCATCAGCTCCTGTGAGGCAGCGCAAGCAACTGTCGGTGGACTCGCCGCCTTTGCTGCGCCAGCCACTAAAAAACATGTCTGCGCGACGCTTGGAACACAAAGCAACGCCTTTTCTGATTGGGTGGAAGCGCAGTCCAAATGTAATAACGATGCGACGGTCAATGGCCAGCTTGATGCGGCCAACACGGACCCCGCCCTTAATGAGATGACCATGCGCAGTCACAACATTGCGTGGTCCGCCATCATGAAGAACAGTTACTTTAAGAGTGACCCGGATTTAGCGCAGTTTGCCATGAGCCTTTCTGGCACGTTTGTCTACGACAAAGATGGCAAACCCGCGTTCTACGCCAGCCTGCTTAAAGATGACAACAACATGGTGGATGCCCTACTTAACGGCGGAAAAATACGCCGCTATACGTGTGGGGACACTTCCGCTGAGGGTTGTTTGACACTCTCCATCACTGAACAAACCATCCCAGCAAACAGTGCCTTCAAAGTGCGTCTTCAGAAAGAGCTCGATGACCTATGGCGAGTCGTGCTGGGCGACCAGTCACTCAGCGCCAAACAAAAAGGCTTCATCGAATTGGTACAAACGCCCATTTTGAAGTTTCTGTTCGACAACGCCGTGGTGGGCCAAACGCCTAACACCCCCGCGTACGCCAACATGCTGGCCATCGAAATGCTGAACCGATACCTGACCAACACATTGAGTGTGGTTGAACACTCTCTGTCCGCGTCCAACAGCAGTCTAGAGAATATCGAGGCCATTAAAACGGACATCGCCAGAGCCAGACAGTTTATGCACGGCCTGACGACCGAGGCCCTCAATAACATCAATGCACAAAATAGCCTCATCGCCGCAGAGAAGGAAAAACAGCTCTCTGGCAGAAAAGGCTTGTCCAAACTGCTTCCTCAACATCAGGAATACCAGGAGTAACCCATGGTTTTCGAATACTACACCTACACCGCTGGGCCTGTGGCCCAGAAGGTGTTCAATGCCATTGCCACCTTTTTCAAAACCCAAACCTTTGCCGATTACCTACAAATTTGCATCATGCTCGGGCTGGTCGCGACCACCTTTATTTTCATGCTCAAACGTGACCATCGCGAAATCGGTAAATGGATGGCCGTCTACAGCTTAGTCCCTCTCATGCTCATCAACATGAAAGGCACCATGCTCATTGTCGATAAAACCGAGCCCGGGCGCGTGTATAACGTTGACAATGTGCCTTACCTTGTGGCCCTGCCCACCTGGTTCTTCAGTGGGATGATGGTTGGCATCACGGAAGGTGTCGAAGGCATCTTCACTACCTCCGACGATGAGCGCTATGGCCGGACGGGGATGCTCTTTGGCTCTGAGCTCTTTCAATTGTCTCGCCACGCCAATGTGCGCACCGCTGAGCTGCAAAAACAGTGGGATGATTACTTTGAAAACTGCATCTTTATGGACATCCAAATCAACAACAAGTACTCGTGGGACGAACTGTTTGGGGCAGAGGACATCTTCACCTTCCTCGATGGCGTTCGCCAAAGCCCACTGAGAGGGATGTACATTGATAATGCGTTTAAGACCTGCGCCGAGGCGTATCCTGTCGTCAAAAAAGCCTTTGAAGATGCCGCGGGCGAGGACCTGAACCTTCTGGCCCAACACCTGTGGGGCAAAAACGCCCAGCTTTACAAATCTCAAACGGAGCAGTCCCTACAGCGCAGTTACTCTAAATTTGTCGGCGTCAGTATCAATGCGTCAAACATCATCAAACAAAACATGGTGATGAACGCGATTCGTTACGACATCGACTCGGCAGACCCCGCTCAAACCGCGATGAATTACGCCTACACCACCAACAAACTGCATACGACGTCCATGTGGGCGTCACTCGGGTTAATGGCCCGAGAGTATTTGCCGATGCTTCACACCATCATGTTCCTAATGTTCAGTAGCCTGGCTTTCTTCATTGCCGGTGCGGCGATGCTCCCCGGGCTCACATGGACCGTATTGTCCAACTACGCCAAAACCTTTGCTTATCTGGCGACCTGGCCAAGCTTGTTTGCCATCCTCAATGCCATTCAGCTTTGGGGCTTAGAGCAAATGAGTGACACCGTAGCAGGTCGCTTTGGTGGACTGGCTTTGTCGAATGCCAACCCGATGGAAGAGCTGCACAGCCGCTTTTCGTACATGACCGGGCTGATGATGATGAGCGTGCCTGCCATTGCAGGCGGCATCCTGAAAGGAGGAAGCGCCGTCATGTCCAGCATGAATTACCAGCTTGCCGGTATGATAAACTCCACCAACGCCCGGGCGTCTGCCGCCGCCTCGAGTGGTAACGTAGACTTTGGCAACCTTCAGATGGATAGCCACAGCTACAACAATACCTCCGCCAACAAGTTCGATGACAACACGTTAACCAATACGGGCCACCGCTATACCCAAAACGCCGACGGGTCTGTCACTACCGACCACGCTGATGGCCATCGCACGTTTAATGCGACCCCAACCATCACGCAATCGACCTTCCAGACCACGGCGCAACAGTCTATCCAGGAGGGTATCCAAGATAATTTGAGTCGCACTGAACAATCGCTCGCTCAGCAGTCGATGAGCCTCGGCAACAACATCAGCACAGGCATGGCTCAAACTGACCGATGGGGAGAAACCAAAAACCGTTCACTGTCTTATGGAAGCGGTCATACTACAGGCACTGAAGCACAAGTCAGCGAAGGGATGAGCGATATCCAATCGGCCATTAAGAGCGTGTCACAAGCCACCGGCTGGACAGAAGACCAGTCACAATCTTACTTGCGCACCATGAGTGTAGGCGGGGGGATAGGCTTTGGAGGTAAGCATGGTGGTGCTGGCAAAGGTGGAATGGGCATCATGCAATTCCTTAACGCGAATGCGGGCGTCAACTGGTCGAACGACGACAGAGAATCATACAGTAAGACGGTAAACGAAAACCAGCAAGTACTTGACCAAGCGACCGCCCAATACACCCAGGGGGCAAACACGATTACTCGTGCGGCAGAGCAGACCGACAACAAAGACAATCGAAGCGAGATTGAGCAGTACGCGAACGACTTCGCGATTAACTACAACGAAGGAAAACAGCTCGCGGCGCAAGCTACTAAGAGCGAATCGGATATGCTGGCCTACAGTCACGCTCTATCGAGAATGGAAAACGACTCGGCCTCCTTTACGGCCAACCACATCATGGGCTTCCAGAACTTCTTGGAAGAAAATATGGATAACCCTAATGATATTCAGCGTCTGATGACCGCCCATCAACCCGAAGACCTTCAGGAGGTCAAAGACCGCTATGGCAAATATATTCAAACCGAAGCGTTTAAAGAACTAACCGGCGTGGGTTCATCACAAAGCCAGTCAGCAAATCAGCTAAAAGATGAGTATCACGTCAGCAAACCAACACAGCATATGGCCCCAGAAATGAGCGATAGCCAGAGCTATTTAATGGAGGCGGGGCAAGTGATAAGCCAGGCCAAAACCAACCTAGACAGAGACACCAACATGGCCGAGCGTCAGTCTTGGGAACTGTTTGATGACCAGAGTTTCAACGAGGTGTCCAATCAAGCCCAAAAGCAACAGGAACAAGCTACCCATCAATCTAAGCAAGTACCGGAGACGCTGGTTTCTCCTAAGCTTCACGACGAGGTTGCCCCAAAAACGGGCTCGCCTAGCCCTGCCAACAACAATCTCATTTTAGAAAGCGCTTCGATACCCGCTATCGCTTCCTCGATAGCTGAAAACGCGGACAAGATAAACGAAAGTAGCCCAGCGTTTTCCTCTACGGAAAAGCCGATAACGGTCGCCGAAAGCATGGGGGATATTTCCCTTTCTCGAATGCCGAATAGAAATGAAACCACTGACACTGGAATGAGCATGGATAGATACGGTGATGCGATGCCGAGCCCACATGATAGGGCGATGAGCACTCAACATGCTCACCACCACTCACTGGAAGGCAGTACCCCTCCAGACACAATCGCGACAGCAAAGCCTGACGAACAAACAGTACCAATTGACCAACACTCTCACTGGGCATCACAAGAAGCCGTCCACCAAGAGCGAAACTTGGACAATACCTCTTCCCTGGCAATGGGGAATGAAGAACCTCAATCTCAAGTCAATCAATCCCAAGAGGACTCCAGCTCGCTCGCATCCTTGAACAATGAACCAACAATACAGGAGCACCATTCAGATCTGCCCGATAATTCCAGCTCTGCGGAAAGTGTGTCCGAGTCTTACGCTCGCTATCAATCCAAAGATGAACTTGACTTATCTGAAGGCAACGAAATGAAGATGTCCAGCTTGTCTTCCGACAAAACATCGACCACGTAAATATATTAATCAGGGTGCATAAAAAGCTTTATGCACTCTTTAAATGCTGTTAAAATAAACAGTGTAAATATGATCAGTAGGAAAGAACTATGAAGCGACTTTTGATGACATTACTCACTGTGTGCCTCAGTCTACCCACTTGGGCACATTCTCCAGCACTGACTCAGCTTTTAACAGAGCTTAACACTCAATATCAGCGGGACGACCTATTACCCATAGACATCAAAGACAAAGCAGACATAAGTAAGCTACCCTACTTTCTCTTACATATTGATGAGGCAGATACGCCAGAAAAACTCAAACTAGACGCCTACCTCACGGGCCTACACAACGGCATTTATGACAGCGTCAACATGCAGCGCCAGATGAACGCGCCAACGTGGTTTTGCATGAGAGACACCATGATCATGAATCCGAAGCGCCACCCTGACTTTTTGAAGGAACTGATTTGGTCAACCTTAGAGAAGGTGGCCAATAACGATCCAGAAAAGTATCGCAGAGATAACTATGCTGGGGCGTTTATGGGGTCCATAAATGGATTAGTATTGTATGGCCTTCAGACGACATACCCATGCTTTGACCCGATACCAAAGCAGCTTCAATTTAAATCCTTTAAATACTAGGCGGTTAAAGCGAACTTTTTCCTAGTACAGGCTCAAATGAAGTTCGTTTGGTCCCAAATAACCTGATCATTCTACCTACCCATCAGCCACCTTTATGGTGGCTGTGTTGCCTCTTCACCATCACAACACAACCACTATCCGAAAGCGCCTATTTAGGCGCTTTTTCGTTATTGAATAGCAAATAGGATTCGTTTATGAGTTCTCAACACACAAGTAATCATATTACTCGCGGTGGACAGATCACCTTCCACGCCATTCACATGTTCTTCCAGGTACACAGTAAACTTGGCCGATACATGACGTATGCCGTTGCGGCTTTGACTTTACTCCTGACCTGGTTAAGAGCCCCTGACAATGCAGGGTGGGCGCTCTTCTACACCGCCCGAAATCACTTATACCAAGGCTTTGGTATGCAAGAAAGCACCACTGTCACGACGTTTTGGAATGGCCAACGTTACGTCAGTACGCTGGGCCAGCAACTGAACAATACGGAACTCAGCACGCTCTATGATTCTGTGATTCACCAGGTGCAAATCAACTTTCTCATCGCGCTCTTTGCCGGTTTAGCCCTGTTCATCTTGGCCACTCGCTATTTCAAAGCACAAGGTGAGAAAAAAAGTGAGGACAAACACATTCGTGGCTATCAACTGGTCGACCCCAAAACAATGAGCAACGACTTAAAGAAACGGGCAAAGGAGAAGAAAAAGCGCGGCAATGGCAACGGTAAGTTGTCCGATTTTGTGATTGATGACATTGCCCTATTCAAACAAGATTTTGAAGTGCAACACTTAGGCATCAAAGGAACGACCGGGGCGGGTAAATCCGTGGCCATTCGAAAACTGCTGCGTTGGATACGCAAACGTGGCGATAAGGCGATCATTTACGACAAAGGTTGCACGTTTGTCGGTAAATTCTATGACCCAAGCCAAGATATCATCCTCAACCCTTTTGATGCACGCTGCGCTGACTGGGATATCTGGTGTGACGCCATCGATGCCCCTGACTTTGACAACATGGCCAACGCATTGATACCCCAGCACGGTGAAGGGGATCCGTTCTGGGTCGATTCTGCGCGAACCATTTTCGCCAGTACCGGCTACCGCATGAGAAATGACAAAAGCGGCGAGCGAACCACTGAACGTTTACTTAACCTCATGCTCACGTCAGAGCTTGAAGAGATAGGCAGCTATTTAAAAGGCACCGAAGCCGCTTCGCTCGTCTCTGACAAGATCCAGAAAACAGCGATTTCTATCAAATCCGTTCTGGCTACCTACATCAAAAGCCTACGCTTTCTTGATGGATTGAACCAAATCGGCAAAGATGGCCAGCCAGCGCGCCAAAAGTTTTCGATTACAAACTGGATACAAGATGAGAATCAACGCGGCTTTTTATTCTTATCCAGTGCGGCTCGCCAACACGCCTCTTTACGACCGCTCATTTCAAGTTGGTTGGCCATCGCATCCAACGCCATCTTAGGATTAGAAGAAAATCCAGATCGTCGTATCTGGGTCATCATGGATGAAATGCCCAGTCTGCATAAGTTGCCAGAACTGGGGGAAATCATTTCGGAAGTGCGTAAATTTGGCGGCTGTTACGTGATTGGTCTTCAATCTTACGCACAATTAACCAAGACCTATGGCAAGAACGCAGCGGAAGTCATCCACGACTTACTCAATACCCGATTCTATTTCCGCTCACCGTCCAATGCGATGGCAGAAATCTCATCAAAAGATTTGGGCGAGCAGGAAATTGAGCTCTCGAAAGAGAATATTTCCTATGGTGCCAACGAACTGAGAGATGGCGTCTCACTTGGCCACGAAACCCGCACTCAACGTATCGTCATTCCAAGTGAGCTTCAGGCGCTCGATGATCTGGAATGCTATCTACGTGTGCCTGGGTCTTCCTATATCACAAAGCTCGACCTCATCTATGACCAAATGAGAAACATCGCAGAACCTTTCATCAAGCGTGAGTTCACGCCTTCCCCTGGTATGTTAGAAGCGTATGAAAAAGCCGTGTATCTCGAAACAGTGGTACCAGGAATGGCCCTGCCTGAGTCAGAGCAAAATGCCTTACGCGCTATCCAGGCGTCGCAATTTGAAAGTGAAGATGAAATGAAAATTGAAGCCTCTCAAATGAATGCGGCTTTGAAAGGTAACACCATCCATCAACTGAAGAAGCATGCCCAACGTAGTGAGCCAGAGTCGACGACTCAACCCGCTGCCCCCTCTTCTGGTCGAGAAGAAGCGCAGCGTCAACTGGAAGAAGCCGCTATCGCTCAACACACTGATATCGGAGAACTTGCAGATTGACGGTCGAAAGTGAAACCTCTGAACAGCACGTTCCACGTCATTGACTCTTCACCCAAAGTAGCCACCACATTCAAGTCTGGCCCCCTTTTCTGAGCGCTCAACCCTTCAGTGTTTGAGCGTTGGCTGCCCGTACCAAAGCCCCCTCGCTACTTTGGGTGATGTCCAACACAAGGAAAACACCACCATGATGTCCATCAGCCCACTAAAATCCGCCTCAAAAGCTGCGGATTACTACCTAAACGAAGAAAACACCCAAGCGCTACCCGATACGTCACTGGAGAAAGATGCCAACGACAACTACTACCTCAAAGAAAAAAGCCAAGGCCAAAGTACCTTCTGGCATGGCAAGCTGGCCATCGATGCCGGATTGCTAGGCAAGCCAGTAGAGCAAGATACCTTAGAGTCCGTCCTGTCCGGCAACCTGGGCGGTGACACCATCAAAGGCAAGCGAAACGACCATAAATGCGGGCTCGACCTGACCTTTTCCGCCCCCAAAGGCGTCAGCACCATCGCTTTGGTCGGTGGCGACACACGCCTCATTGAAGCGCACGATAACGCCGTTAAGTACGTCCTCAGTCAAATCGAAAAGGACGTGGCTCAAGTCACGGCGATCAACGAAAGCGGCGAGCGTGAGTTCATCAACACCGAAAACATGGCCTTTGCGGTAGTACGCCATAAAACCAGCCGTGAAAACGAGCCTCAGATCCACTCTCATGCCTTAGCGTCAAACATGACACGCGATCAAGAAGGCCAGTTACGTACCCTCGCGTCGACCATCAAACAAAAAGGCGGGGTCATCAATGGATCGAGTGAGCGCATTTACAACTTCCAAAAATACTATGGCATGTTGTACCAAAGTCAGCTGGCCAAAGACTGCCAAACCCTGAACTTCCAAATGCGCAGCCTAGGTCAGGGCCAATTTGATATTGAAGGAGTGCCTCAGGCCGTGACAGAAGGCTTCTCCACGCGTTCGCAACAAATCAACCAACAAACCTTGGATTTAGGTTTTGACTCACGCGCGGCGAAAGACACCGCGGCCCTGGATACCCGAAAATCCAAAACCTATGAGAGTGATGCCTCGCTGAACGCTCGCTGGCAAAACACCGTGAGAGACAAAGGCTATCAGCCCGAAGAACTGGCTCAAAACGCATTAAACGTCGCTAAACACGAACACAACCCAGAGCAGGTGGCCAAAGAGGCGTTTCATCGCGCCGTCGAACACCTTGGACAATACAACACGGCGTTGAAGCTAGAAAAAATCATTGAACTTGCGGGCTCAGAGTTCACCAAAGGGGGCGGTCAAGCCAATGCGATTGATCTCAAAGTCGTGGCAGACCAATGGGTCAAAGAGGGAGCGCTTATCCCACTCGCGGAAAAAGGTCAGTACACCACCAAAGCGATGATCGATAATGAACACGCCTTGATGGACATCACCAAGGGACGCACCCACAACATGCGCACGCCAGTGGATGACAAAACACTCGACAAACTGAACCTCACTCAAAGCAACCGTGAAAAAGTCGCCGACATCTTTGAATCCACCAAACAGTTCCACGTGGTGAAGGTCTTTGGCAACAGTGAGCAAATCGCACAAAACCTACTCAACGTGGGCAACCATGCGGGGAAACGCGTCCACCTCATCTCACAAAACGCGAAAGAGAAACAGCGCCATAGCCAAACCATCGAACGACAAAGTCACACAGTCGCCACATGGATAAAACACCTGTTTATCCCTGAGCAGCGTCACTCTGTTCAGGGTTTGCTTCACTCCGAAGCGCCCATGACCAACAAAGATGTCTTGCTGGTTGATAGCGCCCACAAAATGAGTGCCGGTGAATTGCTGGCATTAAGCGATAAAGCCAAGCAATCTGGCAGCAAATTGATATTGCTGAGTCACACCTCCAGCCGCCAAGGTTTTAAAGCGTCTAACGCCATCGACCTATACGGCAAAGGCAACGTGGTGTCCCACTCCTGGGTCGACACGAAACACAGCGACAGCAAAGTGGCCTTGCATGAGGCCGACACCAACACGTTAGCCAGCGCCTATACCCACTTACCGAACAAGGAGGAAGCTCAGGTCTTAGTCACGTCGAACGTCGAGCAACGCCGGCTAACCGATGCCATTCGCGCATCGATGCGCAGCGATGGCCAACTGACTCGAACCGGCATCACCCTGTTGACGCAGCAACCTCACTACCTATCCAAACCACAACAAGAGCTCGCACAACACTACAAGCCCGGGATGACGCTTCGCCACTGGCAGGATGGCAAACCTCAAGATTGGATCGTTTCAAAATCTGACGTCGCCCAAAACCGCTTGTACGTCCTCAGCAAAAACGATGGGCAGGAAACCATGCTTTCCCCGTCCTCCGCCGAATTTAAAGCCCTCAATGTGCAAGTATTCAAACCCGAAGCGTTGCAAATCAGTCAGGGCGAGCGCGTTACCACGACGGGCAAGCACTTTCCTTCCGGTTTAGACGCCCACGAGCGTTACGTGATCACAGAAATCACCAAAGACGCCCTAACCATGACCGATGTGCAAGGCCAGTCAAAAACCTTAACCCTAGACAAGCTGAAAGACGCGCCACTGAAATACGACTACGTGCAATCGGTCAGTCATATCGAGCCGAGAGCCCATACATTGATTTCAGGCAAAGCGTTCACGCTCTCAAAAGAGCTCTTTCATGACTTAACAGAAAAGAGTGGACGCATCGATGTCTTCACCGACAACGTGGATAAAGCCCAATCCACACTCGAGAAAAGCGAAGTCAAACTCTCTGCCGTTGAGCGCGTGATAGAAACGCAAGGCATCAATGACCGGTATCTCTCTAACGCAACGGAAACCACCCTTCGCCATGATATTGAGCAAGCCCTGCACTTCCTTGCCAAAGAGCAGAACCTGTCCCTTCAAGAAAAAGCGGTGAACTTTGCTTTACATCACCTCTCTGAGCGAGAAGCCGCTTTTACGCAAAAGGCGCTTGTCATTGAAGCCATTCGCTACGCCTTCGAAGAAGCCAACCAGCCGATCGTCAAAGCACAAATTGAAGCAGAGCTCGATAAACGCAGTGATGCGCTGTCCGCGGAATACAGCGACGGCACACGCTGGACCACTCAAGCAGCGCTTGAGACGGAAAAACACATCTTAAGTAACATTGACCAAGGCAAAGACCAACACGCCCCTTTTGCCACTTCACGCCAGGTTGAACGCTACCTCGATACACAGCCCCGTTTGACACAAGGCCAAAAGGAAGCGGTCACCCTTATCTCGACCACCAAAGACAGTTTTGTGGCGGTGCAAGGGTTAGCCGGTACAGGGAAATCCACCATGCTTGAATCCAACATTGATTTGATTCAATCCATTAAAGAAGCCAATCAACTGCCTGAGCAGAAAGTCATCGGACTGGCCCCGACACACGCGGCGGTCAGTGAGTTAGAAAACAAAGGGGTCAGAGCGCAAACCCTAGAAAGTTTGCTGACCGACCTTCGACGAGGAGAAACGACAGCGCAGGACTACAAGGGCACTTTATTCTTTCTTGATGAAAGCTCCATGGTCAGTAACCATCAAGCCAAGGCGTTCAGCGAACTGATCCTGCAAAGCCAATCCAAATCGGCCCTACTCGGGGATAGAGAGCAGCTCTTATCACAAAGTGCCGGTAAGCCGTTTGAGCTGGTGATGAATCACAGCAACATCGATATCGCTTACATGACCGATATGATACGTCAGCAAACCAAGCCCCTCCTAGGGGCCGCTCAGAACGTGCTAGACAAACAACCAGACAGTGCGTTAGACAAACTCTCTAAACAAAGCGCAGATACTCAGGGACTGAATCAACATGTGATTTCAACACTGGATGACAACGCAAAGGACAAAGCCAAGGCACAGTTAATCGCCACAGCCAAGCTCCCCTACGTTGCCGCGCAAGATTATCTGGGGCGCACCCCTGAGACGCGTGATCACACGCTCATCATCGCGTACACCAACGAAGAACGCGACCAAATCACAGAGCATATCCGTGAAGGTCTGATAGAAAATCAGGAGCTAGGCAAAGAAAACATTCTCACGACTCGCCTTCGTTCAACCAACTCAAGCAAGGAAGAACTCTCCACCATGATGCCCTATCAAAAAGGGCTGATTTTAAGCACCAAACCAGGGGAGTACGGCACCATCACCAAGGTAGATTCAGAGCATGGCGTGGTCATGGTCAAAAACCATGACACCGGTATCGAGAAAGCCTTTTTACCCCATAACAAAGACCATAAGTTCACCACGCTCTTTTCAACATCAGAAAAGCCCTTGTCAACGGGCGATAAAATCGTCACACGCTTTACCGATAAAAAGCGAGGGCTCAAAGCCAATGTGGAGTATCAAATCCAACACGCCTCCAATGAAGGCATCACCGCGCTGTCGAAAGAGGGGAACCGGCTGGATATCACCCCAAATCAGCTCAAAGATGGCCATTGGGATTATGCCTACACTCGGACCGCCGATATGGCGCAAGGGGCGACCTATGACCATGTCATCACCACCATTCGTTCAAAGGGACAATTGACCAGTTTTCGCCGAGTTGGGATTGACTTAACCCGGGCCAAACAACACGCCAGGATCTACACAGATAACACTCAGCGCATGGTCAGAACCTGGCTTTCAAAGGAGGACAACAAAGCCAGCGCTATGGAAACGTTAAATCAGACACCACCACAAACGACCACCTATTTTAATCATCACGCCCTGCCTCATGAAGACCGTCGTTACCAAAATCAAAATGGTGATTTTGATTACCAGTTATTTAGAGAGCACATCAATAACACGCTCCCTAAATACACCGAAAGCTTAGCCACACAATTACTGGGTAAGCCCAATCACTCCAAATCCGACCGTGATTACTTAACGTTTGTCATTGGAAAGTCAGCCATAAAAGTATCACTCACAGGGGAGTATCGAGGCTATTTTAAAGACTACACCACTGGCGAAAAAGGCTCGCTAATTAACCTGATGATGAGTCATAAAGAAATTACGTACAAAGAGGCAATGAATGAAGCTCATAATATGCTAAACGAGCCAGAAAAATATCAATTGGAGGAGAACAGCAAGCACGAGAAGTTACGTCAATCCACACCAAGGCATATTGCTCAATTTGAGGAAAGAGCCAAAGAATATGTACAAAGCAGCCAGCCCATTACAGGTACTCTTGCCCAAACCTATCTCAATAAATTGGGTATAGAAAACCCGAAAAGTGAACAAGTCCTCTTTCATCAAGCCGTTTATTCATCGGAGGATAAAAGTTTTCACCCAGCCATGATAACCAATATTCATAATAAGGAAGGACAAACTAAAGCGATTGAAGTGACGTATTTGGATCATCAAGGAAATAAGGACAACAAACTTGACATCAACCCGAGAACATTAGGGACAAAATCCAAGAACATGACTCATTTCCATCAAGGTAATGATTTACACACGACCATTATCAGCACCTCAATTGAACAATCATTTATTATTAACCAACATTTTAAAGGGAAATATGACATTATTAATGTGAACCACAAAAATGACATTCAGAATCTATCCAGTGATGAATTACGTCAAAATGTCATTATTGCACTGAGCCAAGGAAACATCGATTTAAACCCCAACAACATTGAAAAAATCATGGCGAACTTCTCAGGAAGGGATATTAACTTCATTGCTCCTGAAAACATCAACAGTGAAATCCAATCCTGCATAGACAAATACCATCACCATGTTCTAAACAACAAACATGAATTGCATCAGTCAGAGTCACCCATCGATAACTCGCACCCAATCAAAGAGGAGAATATAGAAAAATACAGTAAAGAAAAAGACAGTAAAGCATTAGAACAATTCGAGCCTCATGCCTATCCTAAGCAACAAGAATTAGACTTTGATAATAAAAAACATGGCTCAACAGAGAAAACCATCGACCGTGAATTAGAGAGATAGCCATAATAAAAAGGATAGTCCTAACGGACTATCCTTTTTTTTCGCCTTCAAGAAAAGCGTCCACCTTATTATTGACATCGGCTGTCACTAAATTACGCATCTCTCCTGCTTCTTGCTTATTTTTATAAAAAGCCGCGCCATCAAAACTTTGGGTATGCGTCAAATTACTCGTCCCTTGGATCTGCCGAATACGACGATACATCTCTTCCATCAACTCACGGTTAGACGGCCTATCGTCGTCACTGTCATTAAGCTTAATACGCAGTGCCAAGGTCAAAAGTTGACGTGCCGCTTCGGCATCACTTAACCGCTCTCTGTCTCGAAACTTTTTAAAATCTTGCTCTAACTTTCCTTGTAAAGAGCTTTGCAAAGGGTAAGAACGAGCCATTATTCTCTCCTGACAACTCCAATGAATGACAATAATATACCAATAACATCTCATTGAATCAATGCTCACAAAATCGCTCACAGCCTTTACTAAGAAATGGATAAATCAACATTCAATTACAACCCATTAAGAAGCCATTGAAACCTTCCACCAAGCCATATAACAAAAGGCGTCAATATCATTTTATTGATATTACATATTTTTTAATTCCAATTAAATCGGCTAATTAGTTGAGATATTGAAAATTTTTAAAAGGCTGTTTTTCTTAGCTTGAACTTAGCTAAGACTCTGTTTTAAATGATTTTATATTTTCAACAGACAACCATTCGCATTGATTTCAATGCGCCGTGGTGTGTGGTGCTACTCCAATCCAACCGACTGCGCGAAACGTTAGGATTCGATCGATAAACTCAAACGTGAACCTGGGGAGGCGCGAGACAAAAAAAAGCCGCTCATGATGGCGACTGAAGGATGAAAGATTTGGGGGTGACAACAGAAGTCGTCAGCGACTTCTGCGGGTGCTAGTCAATTAGAGAACGCCGTATGAAAACACGGTTTCTATCTTGGTTAGATTGGTTATTACTGGCTTTGATTTCTTGGTAGTTATTTTTTATTTCGATGATGTAACGATCTCGCGCTGCTTGAGAGGATTCTTTGAACCCAGCATTATAAGCACCAACGCTATTCCAGTTATACCCATGAGTCGAAAAATTAGAGGATAAAACCCACGCCCCCAAGTTAACATTATAACACGGCTCCATAACGGTAAGTTCGTTCACTTCAAATTGAGCCAGTGTGGAAAACCATTCTGAGTTAATCTGCATCAGCCCATAATCACGACTGACTATTTCACCATGCTGGTTTCTGTTTATATTAGTTGCATTGGGATTTAGTGAGCTTTCTTGCATCGCAATGGCCTTGAGCAAATCTGGATCAACATTATATCGCTGCCCTGCTTCATCAAAGCAAAATGCAGACACCACACTGGGCAAGACTAATAATAGAGTGAAGTATTTTTTCATAATAAAAAAGAGGTCGTGTTTGACCTCTATTATAGTAGCTATCCTTAATTCATCAATATTCTATCGGGAACAATACAGTAGTCAGGGTTCTGTCTGCCTCTGTGATAATCCACACCTTCTTACTACAGATTGTGTAAACAGACATTATCCGTCCACCGTTTCTAGTCGCCTCATCATTCAACGTTCTTTCTTCCATACTCACTTCGCCCCAGTCTCCATTTTTGTGTCGGTAAATAAAAATATCCAAGCTAGCACCGATATTGTTTTTCAAATGATGATACACTCCAGAAGTTAACATTAATTCCCCAATTTCAAAGGGAATAGCTGTGCATGTATAATTTTGTGCTTTAATTTCTTTTGGAGCTGAGTTAACATAGCTAACGTTCATTCGATTATCCTGTCTTATATAATTGATGAGCTTAGCCTCAATATTCATTTAGCCGATATATTGAGGCTATTTTTAATCTAGTTCTTCTTCCAATCTCACTCGATTGAAAACTTCGTTCACTTCATCCTGAGAAAACCCATATCTTTTCATTGAATCAACACAATCACTGATATCACCACTATAAATGCATTCCAAATTGAACAACTCCCTTTTTATAATGGCGTATCTACCATTTTTCTCAATGTCTAGTTTGATTCCTTCTTCGGTAATATTATCTAGACCATCGACCACCTTTTTTGCATTTTGTTTTGGCACGACTAAGCCCGCACCAAGTGAAACATATTGAAAGCCCTCTTCTTTTTGTTCGTCATATTGACTCTTTGAAAACGCAAAGAAAGCCCCATTTTCATTGAATAACTGAGTCATTCTTTCGTCGATATAATGTCGTAATGATTTCATTGATGCACCCTGCCTTTAATTAAACACTTGTGATGTAATAGATTCTTTGGCCAAAGTAAGATTTATCTTCAACCCTAAAACGAGCAGCCTTAATTCGAGAACAAGCCATGCGCGTATTCAATAGTGATTCCACTTTCTGAATACTCGACGGGAAGAACTGAAAGTTGTTCATTTGGAAACCGTAGGCCGCAAGTTGTTTTGGACTGATCTCACTCCCCACTGCTACGGTGAAGCCTTTAGAGCTATCATTTTTTGGTGAGCTTTCGTGGCCCAGCGGCGAAACGCTGGTTGCTGAGTTCACGTTAGAGCGAGTTTGGGGGGAATTTTGTTGCGCCATCGGGAGTTTCCTTTCTGTTTGAGTATCACTTTTATGGAGCCGCTTGGCTGTCCGATGACCTTTCATGGTTCTCGATAACAAGGGCGCGACAGCGTGCATTTCACCCTTGTTATCGAGGTTCTGATAGGTCACGGTTTACAGCCTGCGCGCGCCATAATGTGAGGCGAGTTGAAAGGAAAATCGGCGCATAAGAAAACGCCCCTTACTCGCTCTTCGATGAACACAGTAAGGCTACGAGGAGGCACGACGAGGCGCAGCGAAGCGGAGAAAGCAACGAACGCAGTGAGGCGCAGCGCGTCGCTTCAGACGCATAGCGAAGAAAGCCCTACCGTGACCCGAAGGGACAAGACCCTTCCCTTGAAAGGCTTAGCCTGACTAGATGAGGACGGTTGCTTGCAAACGGAACGAATCGTGACAGGGTTAGCCTGACCAGGGAAAGGCTTGGTTGAACTCGTGAGACAAGGCGTTCGCGCCGCAGGGGAGCGCGTGAAATAGGGTAGGTTCTCGGCGCAAAGAGTTAATTGATCTGCTCATCAGGTGTTATTTGGATTTATGACACATATCCAGCCCGAGGGCTGGATATCATCATTAGATTTCTTTCAACTCGGCCACAATCAGCTTTGTGGCTTTCACCGCATTCCCTGTCATCTTGCGCACCCACGCCTTGGAATAGCGTGACCATTTAAAACCGTTAGATTTAAGCTTTGTTCTCACGGCTTCCGATGGAATTCCATCAAATGAAAACTTGATGCGTCCCTCTTCTTCGTACAGCGCCCAGCTTAATCCTTCGATTTCTCCTGCTTCCTCTAACGGTGCTTCGTTGTGCAGTTTTTCAAGCTCTGCGAGGCGTTTTTTCGTTGTGTTAATTGTGGCGTTGTTGTTTTGTAGAGCATAACTTGGGAAACCAACACGACCACAGAAGTCACCGACTAGCAGCTCTTTCGCTTGTTTTTCATCGAGCTTATGGGTTTGGGTCATGTATTCGAGCTTGTCAGCATTGGTCATATGCTTTGAACGAATCACTTTATTAATGTCTTTCATCATTTCCTGACTACGTTCAAGACTCATCAGTTTTTCTTTCAGCTTTTGAATGGCTTCTGGGTCATCTGACGCTATTCCAGCGGTTCCTACGCTGGCCGCTTTCGACTCTAAATAGTTGGCTTTATCCTGTGCTTCGATAGATTTGCGCATATTGTTATCAATATTTTCAATCAATCGGCGGTGTTTTCTTTCGCTATGGTGGCCGACAAGGATCGGCTGTCCAAATGGTAGAACGTTCCCCAACTGATGGGCAATTTGGTAACGGTTATTTGATTGCGCTTGTGCTTTTTCCGCCCTTGTCTCCAAACGTTCTTTTTTGTTCTCGACGCGTCCTTGATAGTCGCCTAGGCTAGTCACTCGACGCGTGTTTGTTTCGTCCGTTGGCGGGGTCGGCTCTGGGTGCTTTTGGTCATGGTTAAGTGGTGAAATGTAGCCTTGCTCTAGAGCTTCGATCACTTTCTCGAAGGAAAAAATAGGCTTTTCAACCTTTGAGTTATCTTCCTGTTCTGCTTCTAGTGAGAACGTCATGACAACATCATTTGAAAAGTGGTAAATGCAGTCACAAAACTTAGCGCACGTTAATACGCCGTCTTGTACTATCAACATGATAACCATGTCCGCATACTCACGCTCATACCACGACCAAAACTCCGACTTTGGCATTGATTCCGGTTCATTGTGGCGGAAGCAATCATCCATGCCCATCGACTGGGTTTTTAGCGTTACCGTGTCAGCGTAATCTAGCAACTTAGCGATTTTCTTTTTTGCGTTTTTACGTAACTTGCCACTAGTAAAGGATTTTAAAAATTCATCTTTAGAGGAAGTCTTCGGCTCCAAGTCCGAGAACTTGGTCGGTTTAGGCTGCTTAGTGATGGTTGAGCAAATTACGTTTGAGTCAGTCATGGCAAAGTTTCCTATGTTTTTGAGTTTTCATCTTCGTCGTCTGACTGTCCACTCCTTCAATCAGGTTCTTCTCTGCAGGGGCGCAACGCGACGAAGTGAACCCTTGCAGAGACGGTTCTGATTTGAGGATGGTTAACAGGAAGAAACGAGGCGTAGATGGAAACTCACATAGGGAACGGCATGGCTAGCGAGAATGTAAGGGGCGATTACCAGTCACTTAGCAGGCTAAAGCGAAAAGTCTTTTTTGCAACGAACGCAGTGAGGCGCAGCGCGTCGCCTCAGACGCATAGCGAAGAAAGCCCTACCGTGACCCGAAGGGACAAGACCCTTCCCTTGAAAGGCTTAGCCTGACTAGATGAGGACGGTTGCTTGCAAACGGAACGAATCGTGACAGGGTTAGCCTAGCCAGGGAAAGGCTTGGTTGAACTCGTGAGACCAGGCGCTTGCGCCGCAGGGGAGCGCGTGAAATAGGGTAGGTTCTCGGCGCCCGTGAGTTTTTTCGGATTTCATTCAAGAAGTCAAACCGAGACTACCAAAATATAAGCAGAGTGTTTTACTGGATTAAAAATATTGCAACAAGAAGATCAGGGCCCAAATTTAAAACCACGTCTAAGTAGTCCGGATCTGTTTCTCACCTAGTCACTGCATAGCCGCCCTAACTGCTCAAGATAATTCCTTTTATCCTTCGAAGGACTAACAGGATCAATTTCAACGACTTTATGATGTGGCCATGCTTTTGACATCAAAGGCACAATGTATTCTTTTCGGTCAGCATAGTCAGGGTCACTTAACATCCCCATGATTTCGATAAGGTGGTGAGCGTTGAGTGCAGAGTTTTCGATCAAAAAGTCCGGAACGAGGAAAGTATCTTCGATGACCACCCCTTCCAGTGGTTTAATCAACGTCCAACCTTGATGATTCTTGATCTTGTAAATGACCTGACGAGCAAATTTTCTCTCGTGGTCTGAATCCATCAACATGAGTCTGTCACGGTAGAGAATGGGTTTAATATAAACAGTATGGGCTCGAAATGCCCCGCCCTTTTCATACTCACACAGAGACATAAACACTAAGTATGGTCCCGGCGTTCTTACTCCCTGCCCATCAGTTTTGATGCTGCTAACATAATAGGGTCTTTCTCTTTCATCCCATTTGAGAATGATTTTTCGGTTGGCCTTGTTCTCGTCATCGATGTCCACATCGTCAACCACCATAGCAACAAACGCGTGTGGCCGCCCACCACTCTGCCAGCCTTGCTTTTCACGAATGGCCGTTAATGCATCTCTGGCTTGATTGAAAGCGTCTGGCCCACAAAATATCCACTTATCCAATGTTGAGTCACCAAAGACGGTGTTTTTTCCGGCTTTTTGCAAACGCTCAAGCGCCTCTTCTTCAGACATTTTTGGTTCACCGGAAACGAATCTATCCAAATTGGATTGCTTGACCAGATACCACACAAGATTAACAATCTTATCTACCTTTCTACCCGACTTCGCGCTACGCTGCCGAGTCACTGCATTATCGGACTTACTCACTTTTTTTGTAGATTCATTGGCAAAAGAACCATATAGCTCTAAGGTCTCAAAGGTCTGCTCCTGCCTGCGTAGCGCCCTTTGGGCCGCGTCTGGATTGTTCACCACCCAGCCTTGAATCTCACGATAAAACGGACACCCCTTGTCATGGAGTCCATATCGACGGTGATTGACCAGTCGAAACCCATATCCATGCGCACTGTAATTGCTGGTTTGCATTACTGCATGCGGCTGGCGACAGTCGCATCGCAAATACTCTTTGTTTTCGTTCAACTTTTGAAGCAGTCTCTGGCCTGACTCACTCGATCGATTGTCAGGGTGTAGATGCCCCTCTTCCGAGCGGCTTAAAGGGCGTATGATATTGCCACTTTCAATGGCATCAACAATATGGATCATAGTGACCTCGTAATTATTCAATTCGGATTCTTTTGCTTACCCTTAATTCCCGTTTAAGCCACATTCTTGCTGAATGTAGATTACGGCAGCATGTTCTTTATTTGTTTGTGGTATTACTGGATCACGGTTTGCCAAATCTGTGTAGTATTCGACACAAGCATCAAAATCTGTTCGTTGCTCACATCCTATAAGCAGCAATATCACCATTAACGCGCCCGTCCTTAGCATCGATATTCCCCTAATTTGCTGTTAGATAGATTCCGAACGCTGTAGCGAGGCAGACAGCCGCGATACTAGCCTTAACCATTAGATTGCTATGCTTATCCATTAAGCGATCTAATTTCGTTTTTTGGGGTCTGAAAACGAACCAAAGGCCAACCCCGACAAGCAAAACAAAGACTATCTGGCTCAGCATTCCTTTCTACCCCCACAGGTTGATTTTGAATAACTCTGCAATGCCTTATTCAGCAATGCTTAGAGAGCTTTCCAGAAAACTAAGATATTGAACCTATATAGCTCAATCCATTCTGAAAAATCAGCTCAATACGATGACTTTTCAGAAGAGACTAACGCCGCTTCGCTTTGTTCAAATCGTTGTAGCAAAAGTTAAAAAGCCACTTTCACTACAACGATTTCCAGATTTTTAAATATGTAGAGGTGGAGTTTCTACATTAACGTGTAAGGGTAACTATCCCCCCTTTACCATCATCACAATTTGCTAATGCTGGCAAAGACAAGAACGCAATAAGAGTGAAGACACTAAATTTTTTCAGACTAATATTCATGCTAAACCCTTCGGTTAGTTAATAAAAAACCCACTGTAAACAGTGGGCTAGTAAGGTGATTGATTGTTAGAACTTGAAACCGATACTCTTTAAATACTCAATATGACTTTCGTACTTTTTTATGTGTCGGGTTCCTGTGTTGGGTGAGATTCCAAACCGCTTTTCAGCCTCATAAACCGATGAAACCTCATCCTTTAAAACGGCTTCGACTAACTGCCTTTGCTCCTCTCTTTTAAAAAGGTGCTCTAGAATTAATTTAAGTTTTTTGTCGTTTGGGTGCATTTGATTCTGAAAGTTAACAAGCCCCTTTCGGGGCTTGTTTTAGAAGAGGATGAAACCTAAAGTTAAACCGGTAACCATGATAACGACAGAAGTCAGCATCATGTGATTTTCTATCCACTTATCCATGAAATCACCTCCTTAGCTATGTCTAATTTGATGAAACCGCCAATAGTTAACCAGATTATAAGCCAGCGTTGGCAAAAACCAAACGTCTTTAGGCGTATCTCTGAGTTAATTTGCCTTACCTGTGCCTTTTCAAGCTCAGAAGTGACAGGAACCGTATTATTGCCCTCACTCATAACCACCTCACATTGTTAAAGAACGTGGTCCTTTATGACCATGAGCTTATACTATCAATTAAATGATAGCATTACAAGCATATTTTTGATAGTAAAATCACATTATGCGAGTGTCTTTATCCCGCTGGGCGGCCCGTTCTTTACTCTTCAAGTATCGTGATTTCATGTTCATTTGATATGTAGACACGTACACTAGACAGGTCAACAAATCTATATACACTATAATCATTGGCTTCACGAACGGTGATAGCGACAGCCATCGCACATTCCAATGCCTCCAACTCTTTATTAGCACCGAATATTTTTAAGATCTCTTCCGCGACTGTTTTCATGAGTCTTCCTTACTGGTTGGATTCTTCTGTATATGTAATGACGCGTCCCAGTGGAAGCGAACGCGATGATTGAGAGATTTTTTAGTATTCCGAAGTCCCTACCCAGTTATGGTCCTGATCAAAAGCGTTCCAAGTCCCAAACTCTGTCACCATATCGTAATGCTCTCTTTCTAGAGCCTCGATCGTCCCTTCCCAATCGGGCGTTAAGTGCTCAGGTTCCTCGGTTGTCAGTTCTTTGTACACTTTGATGTAAGTGTTATCCGGTAAAGCGCGAAAGAATTTTGGCGGGTGTGAACATTCAGACGTGTCGACAAAAATAAGTGCCTGCTCTGGTTTCACTACCCACACCTTGTGGCGGTGATATTCAAAGAACTCGGGCGTGTTGAGTCCCTCGCGCTGGGCCAAGACTTGCTTGGTGTTGATATCAATAAGCTGGATGTAACCTTTGTCCATTGTCGTGGTCCTCAGATTAATGGATGGTATCGATACACTCTGTTTCTGTGCATACGTAGTTCATGGGATGTTTATGTGTTTGGCGCTCAGCTCGAATCAAGCCATGCTCTTTTCTAAAAGACCGGATACGCGCTAAGTTCAGCGACTTTCTCACTTGGCTTTTCAATTCCCCTTCCGTTCCCGACATCAACATAAAATCGTGGGTGCTAACCGCGTGTGCGGCCGAAGAGCTATCATTTTTTGGTGAGCTTTCGTGGCCCAGCGGCGAAACGCTGGTTGCTGAGTTCACGTTAGAGCGAGTTTGGGGGGAATTTTGTTGCGCCATCGGGAGTTTCCTTTCTGTTTGAGTATCACTTTTATGGAGCCGCTTGGCTGTCCGATGACCTCTCATGGTTCTCGATAACAAGGGCGCGACAGCGTGCATTTCACCCTTGTTATCGAGGTTCTGATAGGTCACGGTTTACAGCCTGCGCGCGCCATAATGTGAGGCGAGTTGAAAGGAAAATCGGCGCATAAGAAAACACCCCTTACTCGCTCTTCGATGAACACAGTAAGGCTACGAGGAGGCACGACGAGGCGCAGCGAAGCGGAGAAAGCAACGAACGCAGTGAGGCGCAGCGCGTCGCTTCAGACGCATAGCGAAGAAAGCCCTACCGTGACCCGAAGGGACAAGACCCTTCCCTTGAAAGGCTTAGCCTGACTAGATGAGGACGGTTGCTTGCAAACGGAACGAATCGTGACAGGGTTAGCCTGGCCAGGGAAAGGCTTGGTTGAACTCGTGAGACCAGGCGCTCGCGCCGCAGGGGAGCGCGTGAAATAGGGTAGGTTCTCGGCGCACAAAGGAACATCTTGTGACCGGATGGAAGTGTTATAGCCTTAGACCAAACGAAGCCAGCCCTACTTCACTCAATATTGATAACTCAGGTTAAAAAGAAGTTGTGCCTATCGGTACCACGAAACATACAACTTATCCTCAAACAACCGAAAGAACATCTACTGCTTTGCTTTTTTGAGAATATCGAGAAGCTCGACGAACTCAGCCCAAGGCATCGTTCCTAGATGTACTGGTATTCCACTCTCAAATGCGTTTATAATTTTCTCTGCTGTTTGCATACTAATATCTCCAAGTTGTTAGTGACAGCTACCCTGCACAAAGTTTGGTCGCGGCGTGCAGGGTATATTTCTCAATTCGATGGTGTATGACAAAAAACCGCCTGATACACCAATAACAAAATTCACCTTAAGCTCTTATTTCTAAAAGAAAAAACCTATTTCACATTTATAAATGTGAAACGTTTTTTTGGGCACTCATTACTTTTTCTATTGCGTCTAAAACATCCTTTTCTAATTCTCTAGGTAATCCTTGTAGAGTAATGTGACTGCCCTTTTTTGTTCTTTTCACAAAAGCTTTCGTTTCGCCAGACTCAAAGACAGGTTTCACACTTTTTGATTTCCTGGCATTGAGTTTTTTGGCTAGTTCATGCCACTTATCGACCACAACCTTAGACTGTTTATCTAATGACAAAGTCTCAATACCAAGCAGGGCTCCTTTGAGCTCTTCTATCGATTCATTCAGCACATTTTTATTGAGGACAGCCTTTGTCGCTGAGTTAAGTTTTAAAACATAAGTCTGTGGTAATGTTTTAACTGGGAGTAATTCAAGTAACGGCTGTGGGCTAGAATAATAAGCAGTACTGAGACTGATATCTTGTTGGGTATAACCGCGTTCTCTTTCCAATTCAGCTTGAGTCCAAGAGTGGGTTTCCATCAGTTTGGTATAGAGCTTACCTTTTTCAAAATAGGAAAAACCTTTCTTTCTGTCTGAAGTCTCAACCACCCACCTAATCGTTTCTTCGTTTGGTTTACGGTCAAAGATATCTACCGTTAACCCTACCTTACGATGCAGTGCAGAAGCGAAGCGTCGTGACCCTTCCATGATAGAATGTTTTCCGTTTCTATCGATGTAAGCAATGATTGGCATTAACTGAAGCCCCATACCAATCTCATCAATAATGTCGGACAACGCTTCTTCTGTACGTTCAGAAGCATCTCTCACATTGTCACTGTCAATAACACACAACGCTTTTAACTGCTCATACGACATGTGTGAAGTGGCCACTGTATAGATTTCGCCAGAAGGAGTCGTCAATCTTCTCTCTGGTTTAGATAAAGTAATGCCTGACTGCTCCTGGAGAAAATCACTGAATGATATTCCAGCTTTATCTAAACTATCTGATAGCCTCGAATAGTTGAGCTCCGCATCAATCTTAGCTTCAGATGCAACATCAAGATCACCAGAAGGCATGGAAGGTACTGTTGTTGTTTTTGCTGCTTTTTTGCTGGCCAGAGCAGCTTGAATGGCCTCTCGTCGTTTACTCATTCTATTCAGCTTCCTTATCCCATACCTTTCTCACTTGAAGCATGATATCCATCAGGATTTGATCAGCATTTAACTTGGCGTTCTTGAACGTACTTTTGTGACCTGAGTACATCGATTTGGATAAATCGTAAACCGTATTTCTATCTAACGAACATAATCTGACTGCCTCTGATTTCTTAAATGTTGTAGAAAATAGATAACCGTTGAAATGCTCATTGAGCTCTTCTCTTACTTCGAGTGAGGATGCACTATTTTCTTCATAATTGGTCAGCAGAAACTTGATGAAATCGTAACCTTGATGGCCTTGAGCAATAAGGTTTTTATAGATCTTTGGTAGATAGCTTAGGTACTGGCACGTCGCATCAGTATCATTTTGGTTTGCACCAAGGGGCACAATAACGCTAGTCGCAGCATTGTAGGCATTGATAGAAGCATACCCCAAAGAAGGAGGAGTATCGATCAAGACGATGTCCACATCATCACTGATTGCTTCTATGACTGCCTTTAAGCGCGAATAGGGAGAAGAAATTGAATTAGAAAACACACCTTCATGAAAAATGGCTTCGATATCCCTATCTCCTTGAGCCGCTGGTATAATTTTTAGGTTGGGGATGGTCGTGTCAGAAATAGACGCACGAATGAGCTCTCGATAGCCATCAGTTTCAGGATCAATTTGAATGAGTTCACCAATTGTAGGGCGTTCTTCTCCATCTAAGGATGGTTGGTAAGAGCTCAACGTACTTTGGCCATCCATATCAATAACGGCAATTCGATATCCTTCGTGGTACTCCATCGCTATACCAGTAGCAACCGTGATACAACTCAGCGTTTTCCCGACGCCCCCTTTTTGATTCTGTACGACTAAGACTTGTGCTTTCTGATTCTTCTTACGATTAAATGGTTTTAACTTCTTCTTGAGAATAGTGCTTTCTGGCAGGGCATCTCTAATGCTGTAGATTTGATTGATATCGAGCATCCAGTTGATTCCACTCGATACGTGTGCTTTCGGATCAATGCCGAGTTCAGCCGCATGCTTTTCAATCGTGCGATAATCACATTTTAAGTACTCAACTGCGTCAGGACGGTCAAACGTCCGAGGCAGTTTCGGTCGAATATCCTCACGTTGAGCGAGCAGATCTGACGCCCCTTTTGCTATGGTCTCTAACTCTTTCAGTGTTTCTATCTGTCGGCTCATATTCTCGACTCCATTGCAGCCTGCATCTTCTACTGGTTACTACAATGGCACATAAAATACATCATGTAAACAAAAACAAGGAATAAATATAAAAACATTACATGGCCAATTATTTATCACATGATAGAAGTGAAACATGTCATGAGGGAAAATTCAAAAAATAAACATAAGCGCATGATATTTAAAATTAAAAACACTTTCACATTTACAAATGTGAATCTTGATATAGTTACACGACGTCCCCTTCTAAATGATGTTAATTGACCTTCTCCACACTCCAACAACGCTATCTTTGACTAAGTCTAAACTTTCAACCTAGTATGATACTCCACACGTATCTTGTCTCACCATCCAACATAGGAACATCAAACTAGTGATTGTTATTCGAGAAAAAGAAGAGCTCGTAAGAATCGATACTTGGGCACAAATCACTCAGAGAGATCATTTCAAATCAAACCACGACCCATCTGACGCCACACTGAAAGAGATCATCGGTTATTACCAGGTGAAAGACATGGTGTGTTGCGGTCTCAGTAATTGTCATACAGATCACATGAAGGGATATCTGGTCGCTCTCAGCGACGGTTCCGAAATCAATATTGGTAATCAATGTGGGAAAAAGGCGTTTGATATAGAGTTTGAATCGCTCACAAAAGACTTTCAAAAGTTCAGACTGACCGTGGAATGCAAAACCGACATTTACATTGCCCAGACCAACTTTATTGACAAATGGGAACAAACTCTTAACGCAATGCTAGACCATAAACGCGGTGCGAGATGGGCGAACAGAAAGATTAATGAGCTAATGAATAGACAAACTCTCTCACAAGAGGTTGTGAGTTACTTGCGTAAAATGATAAGCGACAGAAGTGGAGACATCACCGTCGAATATGAGATCACAGATAAGTGGGAAATTGAACAAATTATGGCAGCGAATCCAAGGCTACGATATGAAGAAGCCAAGCTGGGTACAAAGACAATTCACCATTTAGACAACATAGAAGTCTTGTACCCTGAAAACAGCCTACAAGACTGTAGTGGCATAGTGAATTTGGCCACCTGATTAGAGGTGTTAGAATGCACCTCGTACACAACAGGTGGAACTATGACAAAGCGTCCGAGAAGAACTTTCAGCCCAGA
>NZ_JPQB01000009.1:0-107203 GCF_000740665.1 Vibrio sp. B183
GCTAAGATCTTCGACTAATTCTTAGGAATTAATTGAAATCTTGCACTTTTCTTCATTTATGAAGAAAGCGCATCTAGAAAAAGAGAAGCTTCGGCTTCTCTTTTTTGATTTTTGGTTATAAAAAAAATTGTCCGATAACTTCACTCACTCACCAATTCCTCTTTTCTTTATTCGTTAAATCAAACAGTTATCAAGGCTTATTTCATTACCATTGTTATGGTTAAGTGCGTAAGTGTTTTGTGCAGGCTTTTTCCTATTTTTGATATAACAAATCAGTCTTAATACCTCCAAAAATGCAACTGGTAATAAGAACAATTATTGTTTATATTTTTCTCCTAGGTTGTATTACGGGTTTCATTTATGTACGTTTGTTTGTGTCACGGAGTTTCTGACAAGAAAATCAAAAAGTTAGCTTTAGAAGAAGGCATAACTGATATCAGAGGCATAAAGAAATGTACCGCGCTTGGCAGCCAATGTGGCAAATGTGTCAAGATGGCGAAGGAAATCCTTAATGAAACAGGCGTAGTACAGTACCAAAAAGCGAGCTAAAACAGTCTCGTGGCTTTTTGACACCTTCTCAATTGGTTCTACAGTTTAATTGGAGCCAAAGAGGAGGTTTTTGTCATGAAAGGCGATCCAATCATTATTCAACATCTCAATAAAATCCTTGGCAATGAGTTAGTTGCCATTAATCAATATTTCCTTCATGCACGAATGTATAAAGACTGGGGCTTAAAGCATCTAGCCGATAAGGAGTATCACGAATCCATCGATGAAATGAACCATGCGGATCATTTGATTGAACGTATTCTGTTTCTTGAAGGCGTCCCTAACTTGCAAGATCTTGGTAAGTTAATGATCGGCGAAGATACCAAAGAGATGCTGGAGTGCGACCTTAAGTTAGAAATGGCCGCGATACCTGATCTAAAAGCTGCCATCGCTTACGCAGAAGACACACACGATTATGTATCCAGAGATCTGTTTCAGGATATATTGGAAGATGAAGAAGAACACGTAGACTGGCTTGAAACGCAACTTGGCTTGATCGACATGACAGGTATTCAAAATTACTTGCAGGCTCAATATGTTGATGAAGATGATGACTAGTCAGAATTAGAACAATCCCGGGCAGCGTGCGATACGCTGCTCTATCCCTACCAGCTTACCTCCACTTGTATCACATTTTTCTTGCTTAAATTGCATTCATTCTGTACTATTCGTGCTCCTTAAAACTCGGTCAATTATCTTTAGTTCCTTGCTTCCTCTGGACGACCGGGCCAATTGTGGAAGCTGAATAATCCGTAAGGAGCAACCAATGCGTCATTACGAAATCGTATTCATGGTGCACCCTGATCAAAGCGAGCAAGTTGCTGGCATGATCGAGCGTTACACTGGTTCTATCACTGAAGCTGGCGGTACTATCCACCGTCTAGAAGACTGGGGTCGTCGTCAACTGGCTTACCCAATCAACAAGCTTCACAAAGCTCACTACGTTCTAATGAACGTTGAAGCTGACCAAGCTGTAATCGATGAGCTAGAAACTGCTTTCCGTTTCAACGATGCAGTTCTACGTAACATGATCATGCGTACTAAAGCGGCTATCACTGAGCAATCTATCATGCTTAAGCAGAAAGAAGAGCGTGCTCCTCGTCGCGAAGAGCGTGCTGAAGCTAAGCCAGAAGCAGCTGCTGAGTAATTACTACTCAGAATTAGTACTCAGTCTAGATAACTCACGAGTTTACTCGGATGTGTTTATTTAGGCAGACAACTTTTTTAAATTTAAGATCAGGAGATAGCCCATGGCTCGTTTCTTCCGTCGTCGTAAATTCTGCCGTTTCACTGCAGAAGGCGTACAAGAGATTGATTACAAAGACGTAGCAACTCTTAAAAACTACATCACTGAAGCTGGTAAAATTGTACCTAGCCGTATCACTGGTACAAGCGCTAAGTATCAACGTCAACTAGCTCGCGCTATCAAGCGTTCTCGCTACCTAGCTCTACTACCGTACACTGACAAGCATCAGTAATCGGTCGTTTTATTAAGAAAGAGGATTAAGCAATGCAAGTTATTCTACTTGATAAAATCGGTAACCTAGGTGGTCTTGGTGACACTGTAAACGTTAAATCTGGCTACGCTCGTAACTTCCTTATCCCTCAAGCTAAGGCAGTTATGGCAACTAAAGCTAACGTTGAAATGTTCGAAGCTCGTCGTGCTGAACTAGAAGCTAAAGTTGCTGAGAAACTAGCTGCTTCAGAAGCTCGTGCTGAGAAAGTTAACGCTCTAGAAGCTGTTGTTATCGCTTCTAAAGCTGGTGACGAAGGTAAACTATTCGGTTCTATCGGTACTCGTGACATCGCTGAAGCAATCACTGCTGCTGGCGTTGAAGTTGCGAAGAGCGAAGTTCGTCTTCCAGAAGGCGCACTACGTAACACTGGTGAGTTCGAGATCAGCGTTCAACTTCACTCTGAAGTTTTCGCGACAGTTAACCTACAAGTTGTTGCTGCTGAGTAATTCAGTATCAAGACGTATTTTAAAAGCACCTCTTAGAGGTGCTTTTTTTACGTCTGGCGTTTGGAGAGTAAGACTAGAATAAGAACAGCAAGTTGACAGAAAAGATGCTGTCTGCTTTTTTCAGCCCTTCTGGCACTCGGTCATGATATTGACGAGTGTAGGCGAGTTTAAGGGCGATATCCTCTGTGATGTTGTTGGTCACGTTGATATCGGTATCCGCTCTGAGGTTACTGTCACCGGCGACGAGAGTGACGCCGCCCGCTACGCTGAGGTTTTTCAGCACCTGCCAGCTTGAATTGACGTTGCCTCGGAAAATGGCTTCTTTCACCGTCTCCTCGAATACGATATCACTGTCGCCAATCTCATCGGTATTTGGTTCTTGATAGCGAAAACCTGGGCCCAGTTCTAATTCCAGTACAAACACCTCGGTATTGGAAAACTGATAACCTAAACCGCCCGAAAGTGTGTAGTCCTTAAAGTAGGCACTGTAGCGAGAATCTACGCCTTTGAAACTACCGTAAAGGTATGTCTTAGGCCCAAGCTTGTAGTCGCTCTGTGCGGTATAGGTCGACTGACGTTTATCTTCTTCCCCATCTTTATAGAGTAGGTAGTACTTCCACTCACCGCTGGTTCTATAGCGGCCAGAGAGGTATTCAGCGCTGAGTCTAGAGTTGAGAGAGCGCGAGTCTGAGTTTCCGGTGTGCGACTGATAACCGAATTCGACTTCGGTGTCCCAGGGGGAGGGTATCTCAATATCGGTTTGACTTTGTACCGCCTCATCCGCATAGACCACGGAACTGCACAGCAGGCCTGCACTCATGAGCCAAAGTTTCGCCACTCATTACCTCTTATTTGATGGGAAAATTGGGGGGAATAGTAGAGGGTATTCACTCTAATTCCGTCAGTTCTAAGTTAATTCTACACGAGAAGCTTTCAAACTCCTTGTTTATTACAGACATCCGTCTCATTCTGGCTATAATGAGCGGTCACAAGTAAGTTGTTGAGCAAGAGCATGGCAGATTCCAGAACAGACAATCGTAATCAAAAACCAGCAGACGCCCAAGTGGACGCAATCAAGGTTCCTCCGCATTCGTTGGAAGCTGAGCAGTCGGTTATTGGTGGTTTGTTGCTTGATAATGAGCGCTGGGATACGGTCGCTGAGCGAGTGGTAGCGAAAGATTTCTACAGTCGCCCCCACCGTTTGATGTTTGAAGCGTCTCAGGCGATTTTAGAAGAAAGCCAGCCTCTTGATCTTATTACACTTTCCGAATTCCTTGAGCAGCGTGAGCAGCTTGATGATGTCGGTGGTTTCGCCTATTTAGCAGACTTGGTCAAAAACACCCCAAGTGCAGCGAACATTAACGCTTATGCTGACATTGTCGCAGAACGTGCTCTGACGCGTGAACTGATTGGGGTCGCGAACGAGATTGCTGATGCGGGTTACGATCCTCAGGGACGTACATCGGAAGATCTGCTCGACATGGCAGAGAGTAAGGTTTTCGCTATCGCCGAATCACGCACTACTGAAAGCGAAGGCCCACAGAACGTTGATAACATTCTGGAAAAGACGCTTGAGCGTATCGAAATCCTGTATAAGTCACCGCAAGATGGTGTCACAGGGGTGACGACTGGTTTCACTGACCTGAATAAGAAAACCGCAGGCTTGCAAGGCTCGGATCTGGTGATTGTTGCCGCGCGTCCGTCGATGGGTAAAACGACTTTTGCGATGAACTTGGTTGAAAATGCAGCCATGGCGCATGATAAACCTGTGCTGGTATTCTCTCTTGAGATGCCGTCTGAACAGCTGATGATGCGTTCCTTGGCATCGCTTTCTCGTGTTGACCAAACTAAGATTCGTACTGGTCAGCTGGATGATGAGGATTGGGCGCGTATTTCTTCTACGATGGGGCTGTTGATGGAGAAGAAGAACATCTTCATTGATGACAGCTCAGGTCTGACACCAACCGAAGTCCGCTCGCGTGCACGACGCATTGCGCGTGACCATGGTGGCTTGTCGATGATCATGGTCGACTACCTTCAGCTGATGCGTGTCCCTTCTCTTGCTGACAACCGTACTTTGGAAATCGCTGAAATTTCCCGCTCACTGAAAGCGCTGGCTAAAGAGCTCAACGTGCCAGTGGTTGCACTGTCGCAGCTTAATCGTTCCTTGGAGCAACGTGCCGATAAACGCCCAGTTAACTCTGACTTGCGTGAATCAGGCTCGATTGAGCAGGATGCCGACTTGATTATGTTCATCTACCGTGACGAAGTGTATCACCCGGACAGCCCGATGAAAGGCACGGCGGAAATCATCCTAGGTAAGCAGCGTAATGGCCCGATTGGTTCGGTACGTTTGACCTTCCAAGGTCAGTGGTCTCGATTTGATAATTATGCTGGCCCAGCGTTTGATGTGGATGAAGAGTAACGCATGAGTTATATGAAAGCGGCAACCGCCTTTATCGATTTAGATGCGTTGCAACACAACCTGAAACAGATCAAATCTCAAGCACCAAATAGTAAAATCATGGCGGTGGTGAAAGCCAACAGTTACGGTCATGGTTTGAGACATATTGCTAAGCATGCCACAGATGCGGATGCGTTTGGCGTTGCACGGATTGAAGAAGCGTTACAACTTCGTGCTTGCGGTGTGGTGACTCCAATTTTGTTGCTCGAAGGCTTTTATTCTCCGGGTGATTTACCTGTCTTAGTGACCAATAACATTCAAACCGTTGTGCATTGTGAAGAGCAGCTCGAAGCTCTTGAGCAAGCAGAGCTGGATACCCCTGTTGTGGTTTGGCTTAAAATCGACAGCGGGATGCATCGTCTCGGGGTCAGACCGGAGCAATACACGGACTTTGTCGCTCGCCTGAAAGCGTGTCGTAATGTCGCTAAGCCACTGCGTTATATGAGTCATTTTGGTTGTGCTGATGAGTTGGATAAGTCCACCACGACAGAACAAACTGAATTGTTCTTGTCCCTCACCGATGGTTGTGAAGGTGAACGTTCACTGGCGGCTTCTGCGGGATTACTGGCGTGGCAGAACAGTCACCTCGATTGGGTCAGACCCGGAATCATAATGTACGGTGTGTCGCCTTTTAACGACAAAACGGCACAGCAGATGGGCTATCAACCTGTCATGACGCTCAAGTCGCATCTGATTGCGGTGCGTGAAGTAAAAGCCGGTGAGAGCGTCGGCTATGGCGGAATGTGGACCAGCCAGCGTGACACCAAAGTCGGTGTTATTGCTATTGGCTACGGTGATGGTTACCCGAGAACCGCGCCTAATGGCACCCCAGTGTTAGTCAATGGTCGCAAAGTACCGATTGCGGGAAGAGTGTCGATGGACATGTTGACGGTTGATCTCGGTCCAGATGCCAATGATAAGGTAGGGGATGAGGCAATCCTTTGGGGACAAAGTCTTCCTGCTGAAGAGGTGGCCTGCCATATTGGCACCATTGCTTACGAATTGGTGACTAAACTAACATCGCGAGTTGAAATGGAATATTCCAAATAGCTCACATCGAACCTTTCGTTTTAGGCTGGCTTATTAAGCCAGCCTTTTTATTATTCGCCCTGAATCGTCGCAACTAGGGTGCGGCTTCCGCCATAATCACGATGCTCTCCAAGGTATATTCCTTGCCATGTCCCTAAAGCTAATCGTCCGTTGCTAATGGGTATCATCACGCTGCACCCTAAGGTCGACGCTTTTATGTGGGCGGGCATGTCATCATCACCTTCATAGGTATGCTTGTAGTAAGGGGCACGCTCCGGTACAAATTGGTTAAAGTGCTTTTCCATATCATGACGCACCGTTGGGTCGGCGTTTTCGTTAATGGTCAGGCTTGCAGAAGTATGTTGGATAAATAACTGTAATATTCCGACAGAAAAATCCGCTATCTCTGGAATTTGTTGTTCTATTTCATCGGTGATGAGATGAAATCCGCGTTTTCTCGCGCTCAATTGAATACTCTTCTGAGCCCACATATGGCATCCTCTATAATCTATTTGGCAAATTCAACCTAAGGCGGTAAGGTGAGTGCCAATAGCTAGTCATGGGTTTGAGTGTAACTAAATCACTTAACGTGACTTAACTCAATGATGGTGCAGCCACACTGGTTCATAATTGCACCTTGAAAATTTATTACAAAGTTCTGGCTGCTTGTTGCAGTGCGAGAACCGAACTATTTTTGCTTAATCGGGGATTCTACTGGCTGTCGTTTATCTTATTATCCAGCCAACCAATGTAGAATAAAACCTACTGTAACATCGGGATAGTAACCATGTTGAAAAATATCAATCCAACGCAAACATCAGCTTGGAACGCGCTGACTGCGCACTTCGAATCGGCTCAAGATATGGATCTTAAAGAGCTGTTTGCTCAAGACGCTGCGCGTTTTGACAAATTCTCTACGCGTTTTGGTAGCGACATTCTTGTTGATTACTCTAAGAACCTAATCAACGAAGAAACTATGAAGCACCTATTCGCATTAGCTGGCGAAACTGAGCTTAAAGCAGCAATCGAAGCGATGTTCAGTGGTGAAGCAATCAACCAAACTGAAGGCCGCGCCGTACTCCACACAGCACTACGTAACCGCAGTAACACTCCTGTTATGGTTGATGGCGAAGATGTCATGCCTGCTGTAAATGCCGTGCTAGAAAAAATGAAGTCTTTCACTGAACGTGTCATCGGCGGCGAGTGGAAAGGTTACACTGGTAAAGCGATTACTGATGTCGTGAATATTGGTATCGGCGGTTCTGATCTTGGTCCTTACATGGTGACTGAAGCTCTAGCTCCGTACACAAACCACCTAAATCTACATTTCGTTTCGAACGTTGATGGTACACATATCGTTGAGACGCTTAAGAAAGTAAACCCAGAAACGACACTATTCTTAGTAGCGTCTAAGACGTTTACTACACAAGAGACTATGACCAATGCACACAGTGCTCGTGATTGGTTCCTCGAGTCAGCAGGTGATGAAGCACACGTAGCGAAGCACTTCGCAGCGCTTTCTACCAACGCACCAGCAGTGTCTGAGTTTGGTATCGACACCGACAACATGTTCGAGTTCTGGGACTGGGTTGGCGGTCGTTACTCACTATGGTCAGCTATCGGTCTTTCAATTGCCCTTGCGGTAGGTTACGACAACTTTGTTGAGTTGCTAGATGGCGCTCATGAAATGGATAACCACTTTGCATCTACAGAGCTAGAAAGCAACATTCCTGTGATCCTTGCGCTAGTTGGCCTGTGGTACAACAACTTCCATGGCGCTGAGTCTGAAGCGATTCTTCCATACGATCAGTACATGCATCGTTTTGCAGCTTACTTCCAACAGGGCAACATGGAGTCTAACGGTAAGTACGTTGACCGTGACGGCAATGCAGTGACTTACCAAACAGGCCCAATTATCTGGGGTGAGCCTGGTACTAACGGTCAGCACGCCTTCTACCAGCTGATTCACCAAGGCACTAAGCTGATCCCTTGTGACTTTATTGCACCTGCTATCAGTCATAACCCTGCAGGCGATCACCACCAGAAGCTTATGTCTAACTTCTTTGCCCAAACTGAAGCGCTTGCTTTTGGTAAGTCGGAAGAGACAGTCAAAGCGGAATTTGCTAAAGCAGGTAAGAGTGAAGAAGAAGCAGCGACGCTAGCACCATTCAAAGTGTTTGAAGGCAACCGCCCGACTAACTCGATCCTAGTCAAGCAAATCACACCACGTACGCTAGGTAATCTGATTGCAATGTACGAGCACAAGATCTTCGTCCAAGGTGTGATCTGGAATATCTTCAGCTTCGATCAATGGGGTGTTGAGTTAGGTAAACAATTAGCTAACCAAATCCTACCTGAGCTAGCTGATGAATCGGAAATCAGTTCTCATGACAGCTCAACCAATGGTCTGATTAACGCATTCAAAGCGTACAAAGCATAAGCCGTTTTGAATGAAGTGAAAAACGCCAACCTGTCGGGTTGGCGTTTTTGTTTTGAAGGGATGTCAGATCGCATCCGGATCTTATTGGTCTACTAATCTTAATTCTTATACTGTGGTATCGATACTAGATTTAGTATCCGTACTTGCGGTGAACTTCTGGCTGAGCAAAGCGACCATCTGATCGTAATACTGCATATTCGGCTTGTTTCCGAGCAGCTTACACAATTCATTACCGGTTGGGCTAAAGCGGTAGTAGAGAAGTCGAACCCCTTTGCTGTGCGCTTGAAGTGACAGCTGCTTGCCCTGATAGGTTAGTGGTAAGGGGGAATCGAGCTCAATTTCACCAGACTCCAACTCAGTACCGTGCATCAGGCCAAGTTCAAATAAGACCAACAGGCTGGAGTAGGGAAGCTGAAAATTACCAACATTGATATTTCCAGTAATGTTACGCTTACCAAAGCTGAAAATCCCCCCTTGTGCCCGATAACCAATCAACAGCTTACGACTGGTATCGCCACCAAAACTGCACGCTAAAGAGGCGGCACGCTGCAACGTCTGTGCTTCTTTTGGAGACATATCCTGTAGCACCTTTAACGCTTTCATTGAGGTTGAGCCTGGGTTGGTGACTTCGCGTTTTAACACTTGTGCCCATAGGCGCTGCATTGAGGAGTTGTGTACTTCCTGAGCCATGTTGAAGAAGCGGTGCAGCCAATCCTGATCGGGGTCGCCCGCAGTTTCATCTTTACAGGACAGATGAGCGAGCTTAAGGATTTGTTCGAGGTTCTTCTGTTTCTGCTCTTTATAACGGCGCTCACGAATGAGGGCGCGTTCTAATGCGGTTTTTTCTGGTGAGTCTTTTTGTAATAAGGCATCCAAACCATGGGTTTGAGCAATGTTCATCACCCGGCTGGCACTATCTTTGATATAGGTTTTCTTTTTCTCATGCCGTGATTCAGCGCTGAACTCGTGCTCTATAACCACTGGCTTTTGCTTTTCCGACATGTGAATTCCTTGCCCATCAAAGTGTTAAACGTATTTATTAAATTTACCTCTTAACCTGATTGGCTGCCAGAGGAACTATGTGAGCAAGCTTTGAAAATTGGCGCTATGCCAAATGATAATAAGTTGTTAAAATTGTTATCGATGTTTTTGAGGGGCTTATGAAGTTTTTAAATGAGAATAAACTGAAAAAGCACCTGTCAATTGCCCTACTATTTCTGGTTTATCTAGCCGTCTTGGTATATCTCTCTAGATACATATAAAGAAAAGCGGATAATTAACAGGTTGCTTTTATGTTAATCAATATTAGTAGTCATCGTACTCTTCGATAGCGGTGCCTTCTAAAACGTAACCTGTTTCAGCCAGATCATGGTTGATGGTTTCCGTTTTCAGCGTACCGACCACGTAAATAACATCCCACAGCTCTTGTACTGGCGCCCCTTTAGGGAACTTCACGTAGATGATCTGGTTCGGCGGTGGTGGTGGCACGTGAATACATGCACCAAAGTATGGCACCAATAAGAATTCGGTGACTTTGTCCTCATCCCCTTCTAACGGAATGACGAAGCCAGGTATTTTAACCTTACTGCCGTTGAGTTCCTGGCGAACCTTACCCACCAAGGATTGCTTGGCTGCCTGACCAGAGTGATCAGTCACTGGCATACCGTACGAATCGAACTGCTTTCGTTCACTCTCCGGGATCAGATCGATCCAGTCCAGTTTGAGAATATCTTCTTTAGCACTAACCAGAGAGGGCGTCATGAAGCTCATGGCTAGCATGACGACTAAGATTATCTTTTTCATGTTTAAACCCGAATTGTCATCCCATCACTAAGGGATTGTCTGTATGCACGGAACGCTGGAATAAAGCCGATTACAGTACCTGCTAACTGCACAGCTGCAAGCAATATCCACTCATAATGGGATATGGCTACCATCTCAATATTAATTCCATACTGTTGTTGAATTACTGGTGCAACAGTGGCCAATAGCGCATATAAACCTACTACACCCACAGCTAAGCCAACTAAGGTTAAGGCACTGGCTTCGAGAACTAACAGCGACAATACATGCCGTGGCCTCGCTCCCATCGCCCTTAGAATAGCCATCTCTCGACGTCGTTCCTGCAAACTAGTCAGCAAACTCGACAACATTCCCAGTAGTCCGGCGATAACGACGAATACTGAAACCGCCATCAGGGCTTGTTCTGCCACTGACATCATGCCCCACAATTCGTGCAGCGCAACACCCGGCATAATGGCACTCAGTGGCTCTTTAGGGTAGGTGTTGATCTGGCGCTGCAGAGCAAAAGTCTGAATTTTGGAATTCAGGCCAAGAAGCATGGCAGTGATTTGTTTTGGCTGGAAGTTTTGCTTTTCAAGATGTTCAGCACTTGGTGTATTACCTAAGTGGGCACCAGATTCCCAGCCAACGTGAATCGCCTCAATCGCTTCAAGTGAGACATGTACGGTTTTATCTACTGGGGTGCCTGTCGGGGCTAGGATACCGACAACTTTAAATGGCAGGTTGTCATGGCGACTAAATCCAACGTCACTGATACCGTGGGCAATAATGATTTCTGTGCCTATCTTGTACCCCAGAGAGCGGGCGACATCAGCGCCAATGACGGTCTCAAATAAACCGTCAAATTCGCGTCCCTCAGCGATGGCAATGTTTTGTTTTTTGCCATAACGATAGTGCTCAAAATAGCTGTGGTTGGTGCCCATCACGCGGAAACCTTTGTGAGAGTCTCCGAGAGAAATAGGAATTGCCCACTTTACAGAACGATGGTTGCTGAATTCCTGATAACTCTTCCAGTCAATGTTATTGGTGGCGTTACCGATGCGAAACACTGAGTAGAGCAGCAAGTTTACTTGACCAGAGCGCCCACCGACGATCAGGTCAGTCCCTGAGATAGTATTGGCAAAGCTGCTTTTGGCTTGAGTACGGATTCTTTCTACCCCCAGCAGTAAGATGACCGAAATGGCGACGGTTAATATGGTCAGAATGGCAGTGACACGGCGGTTACGGACACTCTTCCAGGCAAGCATAAATGTTGGGGTCATTGTTGAGCTCCTGCCTGATTGATTTGATTAAGGTTTAAGGTACGGTCGAACAGGCTTTCCAGGGTCGGGTCATGACTGACAAACAACAGGGTTGATTGAGCCTGATTGACCTGCTCAAGGAGCAACTCGATAAATGCGGTGCGGTTGTCGTAGTCGAGCGAAGATGTGGGTTCATCGGCAATGATCAGAGCCGGTTTGCCAATCAGAGCACGAGCGGCTGCGACACGCTGTTGCTGACCAATACTCAGTTCTACGACAGGTTTATCCATCAGATGTGCAGGCAGATGAAGTTTTTCCAGAAGTCGAATAGCGTCTTCAACCAGCGATGTATCGACCTGTGATTTGCGTTGTGCGGAAAACTGGCATGGCAGGATGACGTTTTCAACCACGTTAAGATAGGGCAACAAATTGAACTGCTGGAATATATAGCCAATATGGTCGGCACGGAATTTGTCGCGCTGGCTACCTTTCATCTGATTAAGGTCTTGACCTAAAACACGTAACTGGCCACTGCTGGTGGTGTTAATACCAGTAAGCAGTCCGAGTAAGGTGGATTTACCACAGCCGCTGGGGCCTTTAATAAAGAGGTGCTCGCCTTTAGTGATATGCAGTTGTTTGATATCGAGTGTCGGATTTTGATTCCCGGGCCAGGTAAAGGTGACCTGCTCCAGCTCAACAACGCTGTTACTTCTGTTTTCTACCATCGGATCAACCTGAACGAATAGACCTGATAGCCACAAGCTATCAGGTCTTTTTAGACTTAAAGCGAAATCTTAGTGTTGTCTGCAGACAGTTCAAGTGCTGTTTGCACTTTATCTGTCAGTAGGTTAACGCTGATAGATTCTGTCGTTGGGAAAGCCTTGAACCATTGTGTATCGATAGAAGATAGGGCGTTGATGTCGTCACACTCGAAGTGATATTCGACAGTAAACTCGCCATGGCCACCTTGGTGTTCATCGTGACCTTCGTGACTAGCGTGATCATCATGGTCATCGTGGTGTTTGTGCTCATCTTGATGCTCGCCATGGTCATCATGGTGTTTGTGCTCATCATGATGCTCGCCATGGTCATCGTGATGTTTGTGTTCATCATGATGCTCGTTATGCTTTTCGTGGTCGTGGTCGTGGTCGTGGTCGTGGTCGTGGTCGTGGTCGTCAGCACCTAATGTGTGGGTTACTGACTGATGCTCAACCTTACAACCTGCTGCTGATGCAAGAACGAAAATAGAGTCTGCATTTTCTAGTCGAGTGACTGCGTCTTTTAGGGCCTTTTCTTGTTCTGCTGTTTTTGGAGCATGTTCAAAGCCCACAACATCAGCACCAGGAGCGGTAACTTCCATTAGAAGCTCTTTACCATCTTGAGCGATGTTTAGCTCAACGTGGCCGTGCACGTGAGCTTCGTGTTGACGGAATCCTTCTTCAGCGAAAGCGGTAGTACTTAGGACAAGACCAACCAGTGTTGCAATTTTTGTCATTGAGTTCATTGTGAATCCTAATAAAATGTTTTGATAAAATATATGGCTATTGCTATGAAACAGCACGTAAAAAATCTGGGTTAACTGATCAATCTCATCGGGGGAGATCGTGCCTGATAGGCAAAGGTTGGCTGCTGGTAGAAGTGGTAATCATCTCGCACGACGAATACATCTGGTAATGAGGTATCGATGAGTGCCAGAGATGAATAGCTCATGCCGTGTTGTGCGCAAGAGAATAGCTGGCAGTGATGATCACTGTGATGTGCAGACGAGATATCGTATTGGTGGTCGATGTAGGCGAAACTCATCCATAGCATCAGCACAATGCCACACAAGGCAAGCGCGGCTGAGCGTCTGGTTAGATTAGGATGAGTTGGAATCACAGCGTTTCATTCAATACGAAAAAAGAGCTGTTATGTTATAACAACTCTTCGGGAAACGCTAAGATCAAATGAGATTAGATATTATCTTTAATCAGGGTCAGAACCTGTTGAATTTCGTCACTATTTAGTGCGCCTTCTTTAACAAACAGGACGTTACCTTGCTTGTCTTGCACTACGATAGCAGACGATTCTTCCTGAAGTTCCCAAGCACCGGCAACCACACCCTCTTCATCAAGTACCATTGAAGACCATGGGAATTCTTTTTTGCTGTCTTCTGCTGAGGATTTTACAAACGAGCCAGTTCCCCAGATAGCATCATCTTGGTTAATGATGGACGTGGTCTGGTAGCTTTCCGCTGGGAATTTAGCCGCTGTAATGGCTGACATGAGTGGTGCATTCAGCTCTTTCGAACTGCTGCGTCCGGCGATGGCTTGGATCACACGTACCTTGCCTAACATGTCCTGAGAAGACCATTGTTGATAAGTCGTATCATTGTCCTTGACCATAATTTCACCATAGCTGGCCACTTCAACGGTCGGAACTGCCTGGCCGACAGTGATGTTATGCGCCAGTGCAAACATGGGAGAGCATGCTACTGCCAAAGCTATTAGAGTCTTGTTTTTCATTATTTTGTTCCTTCTTAGTAAGCGGAAAAAGTATATACCGAAAAATTCTCAGTCGCTGAAGAAAACCAATTGTGTTAATGATTTGTTGTCTATTTGTGATCTTGCTTCTTGTTGGTCTTGGATTAATGTGTATGATGTATTGTAAGCCTATCAGGAAGAGAGGCTGAACCAAGGAAAGGTTCATATCGCAAATGGATATTGAGGTAGTTATGCTGCGCGAATTTACGAAATATCGACCACGTCAGGTGGCACGCTTTGTTAAGACGTTATTCAAGGGACAGTTTGTCATTTCAGGAATTGGTGAGTTTAGATTTGATAACGGTAAAGTCCTGATGCCGGACATAAAAGATAAAAAGAAAATGAATACCTTCAAGGAAATCAATCAGGCCATTACGGTGTTACCTGTGTAGGAAAATAAAAAGTCGCCCAATTGGGCGACTTTTTGCTTTATAGCGTTTAGTTTTCTGGCGGGAAGCACACGCCAGTGCCGCCCAACCCACAATAGCCATTTGGATTCTTGGCCAAATACTGCTGATGGTAGCTTTCCGCATAATAGTAGCGACCAGCAGGCAGGATTTCGGTGGTAATAGACGAGGTTTCTTGTCCGAGCAGTGCCTGATACTCGTCTCTTGACTGTATCGCTGCCTGATACTGTTCATCGCTATACACATAAATAGCAGAGCGGTACTGGGTGCCTAAGTCGTTGCCCTGACGCATTCCTTGAGTTGGGTTATGACGTTCCCAAAACTTTTGCAGCAGTTGGTTAAGGCTAATGACTGCAGGGTCAAAAACAATCCGCACCACTTCAGTATGCCCAGTCTGACCTGAGCAGACTTCTTCGTAGGTTGGGTTAGGTGTAAAGCCACCAGCGTATCCCACTGAAGTACTGATCACGCCCTCAAGTTGCCAAAACAGACGCTCTGCGCCCCAAAAACATCCCATGCCGAACACGATTTCTTCGCAGCCTTCAGCAGGTGGTGCGGTTAAACTGGATTGATTGACAAAGTGTATGTCGTCAATAGCTAGTGGCTGCTCACGCCCCGGCAAAGCCTGCTGAGCAGTGATCATGGTTTGTTTGTCGAGCATAGTGAATATCCTTAAATTAACAATCTTGAGAGTAGACCGCCTAATTGACTGTTTTCGTACAGACTTATTTTATGAGTGGCGTTATTATTCCGTTACGATTTTGAGGTAGTAAATAGAACATGATAAGAAAGTCATTACCAGCCCTTCTCCTTCTCAGCAGTTTTCCTGTTTTTGCGCAGGAGATCGATTTGTCCGTCGAGGGCTTGTCAGGTGAACTGGAAAAGAATGTTGACGCTTATCTCTCGTCTATACCTGCCGAGGAGTATAACACCAGCCTGCGCTTTCAAGCGCGATTGGAAAAGAGTCTGACCGAAGCGCTTAACGCGCTGGGCTACTACCATCCTGATTTTTCTTTTCAGATCGTTGATGATGGCAGTGAGCTGATTGTTACCGTCACTCCGGGCGAGCCCGTCACGATCAAAGAAGTCGATATTCAAATCAGTGGTGAGGCCAGCGACGATCGATCATTTAAAGCCTTGATTCGCAAAAGCGGCCTTAAGGAAGGTCAAATCCTCAACCACAGTCAGTATGATGGCCTGAAGTCTGGGATTCGCAATCTGGCTTTGCAGAAAGGCTACTTTGAGGGCGATTTCACCGCCAGTCGTCTTGAGGTTGCACCTGATCTCAATCAAGCCTTTATACGTCTTCATTTTGATAGTGGCATACGTTACTCGTTTGGCGAGAACCTGATCACGGGCAGTCAAATCGAACAAGATCGGGTTAACTCTTTATCGCCTTATCAGCAAGGCGACCCTTATCAGGTTTCCGAGGTCGGCGCTTACAACCAGAACCTGTCAAACACAGACTGGTTCTCATCGGTATTTGTGGAACCAGACTTGTCTATGCTGGGCAAGGGCAGAGAGCTACCAATGAAAGTGTCTTTGGCACCACAGGCAAAAAATAAGTTGGAGACCGGCCTTGGCTACTCTACCGATGTGGGCGTTCGAGGCTCTCTGAAATGGAAGAAGCCTTGGGTCAACTCTCGTGGTCATAGTTTTGACAGCAGTTTTTCTCTCTCTAACCCAGAACAGACCATTACGGCCGGCTATCGGATTCCGCTTGAAGATGCATTAAATGAGTACTATCGCATTCGCTATGGTATGAAAAACGTCGACAATCGAGATACGAAAAGTCTCGAGTCCAATCTTGCCCTGGAGCGGCATTGGGCTTTGGACAATGGTTGGCATAGAACCGTGTTTGTCCGTTACTTATTGGAAAACTATGAGCAGGGTCTGCAAGATGACTCTGGGCAATTCCTTTTGCCGGGGATCACATACAGCCGAAGCCGCATTCGTGGTGGCGCGATGCCACGTTGGGGTGATCGTCAAAGTCTGACTATCGAATATGGTGATGATAGCTTGATATCAGAAACACGTGTACTGCGCCTTCAGGCGGGCACGTCATGGATCCGTAGTGCAGGGCGCAACCATCGCGGTATTTTGCGTCTAGATGGAGGCGCTAACTTAGCAGATGATTTTGATAAATTATCTCCGTCACTACGCTTCTTCGCTGGTGGTGACAACAATTTGCGTGGTTATGGTTATGAGTCTATTTCCCCGAAAGACAGCAGCGGCGCATTGACGGGTGCCAAATACATCGCCACTTCATCTTTAGAGTATCAATATCGAGTGTATGGCAACTGGTGGGGGGCGGTGTTTTATGACTATGGTGATGCCTTCAATGATAATCCCGACTTTAAACGTGGCACTGGCTTCGGTGTCCGTTGGGCCTCGCCTGTAGGTCCAGTCCGTCTTGATTTTGCCTGGGGCCTTGATGCCACTCCGGGTGACGAATTTAAAATCCATTTCACGTTAGGGCCTGAACTATGACCAAGGTTGTTTTTAAATGGTCTAAGTGGCTGTCTATCTCATTGATCAGCTTATTGGTGGCGATTGCGATTGCCTTAGCGGCAGTACTGTTTACAACTCCGGGGCTTAAACTGGTGCTGTGGGGAGCAGAAAAGTTTGTGCCTCAGTTGAAAGTCGAGTCCTATTCAGGGGCGATTTTTCCGCGCTTTACACTTAATGGAGTTGTGTTTAAAGATGACTCACTTAACGTTGATGTGCAGGCTCGCTCAGTCACGTTGGCAGTTAATGCTGCTTGTCTGACAGAGCCCAGCGTTTGTGTCGATGAACTTGCGGTAGACGGCCTTAAATTTGAGATGCCGGAATTACCGCAGAGCACTGCAACGCCAGATGAGCCTGTGGCTGACGAAAGTGGACCAGTGACAGCGCCGCTGCCAATTAAAGTCAAACGCGTCGCCTTAACCGACATATCACTGGATATTCTAGGTAATCAGATCAACTGGCAGTCTTTCACCACTGGATTAGCGTTTCAGGGGAATCGTCTACGAATTAACAAAACGGCGCTCGACTCCATTCGCGTCGCACTGGCACCAAGTGATGCCAGTGAACCAGCCCCTGCTGCAAGTCCTTCTACGGATGCTAACGCACCGATAGCCTTACCAAACATTACCTTACCGCTGCAAATTGATGTAGTGCGACTGGATGTGAATGATTTTGAGCTGCAACAACCCACTCCTGTAGTCGTGCACCATTTGGGGTTGGAGGCAAGTGCGGCCCGCTCCCAAGTTCAGGTTGATACTCTTGAGTTGGATATGCCTGAAGTCGAAGGTCAGCTGAGTACAACGGTGACCTTAGCAGACGACTATCCGCTGGATCTGGAACTGAATGCCAAAGTGAAGCAGGAGATAGCGGATGGACAGACAGTCAAACTGCATGCGACGGGAAGTGTTGCTGACTTGAGGTTAAAGGCAGACTTCGGTGGTTTAGCGAAGGCACATCTTGAAGCGGCACTGCAGCCACTGAAGTCTGAATTTCCTTTTGAACTGACTTTGAGTGATGGCGACCTTCAATGGCCGTTGAAAGGCCAAGGTGATTATTTTGCCACAATACGCAACTTGCATACTCAAGGCTCGCTAAGCGGCTACAGTGTTGAACTCGATTCGGCTTTGAAAGGTAAGCAATTGCCTGATGTTGACCTGACTCTACAGGGCAAAGGGGATTTAAACCAAATCGATCTTCAGTCCCTCTCTATACAAACTTTAGGTGGGGAGGTGAGCGGTACGGTGATGGCCAATTGGCAAGCGCCGATTAATTGGGCAGCAAACCTTTCACTGAAGGACATTCAACCGGGCCTACAGTGGCAGCAGGCGGAAGGTAATATTAGCGGCAAATTAGCCACTACAGGTTCACTGACAGAGCAAGGTGGTTGGCAGGTTGAGTTACCAACATTAGATATTGACGGCATTTTGCGAGATTACCCGCTGAACATAGAAGGTGCGTTGTCTGCTTCCGATAAAGCGGGCACTGGTGAACTCAAAATTGATACGCCACGCTTAGTCTTATCTCATGGACCGAATCATCTGACGGCAAAAGGTGATGTTGAACAAAACCTAAACATGCAGCTAGCCGTTGATTTTCCGGATATCGCTAAGTCCGTCCCTGATGTAAAAGGCAGTGCACAAGGTCAGATTAAGCTGACTGGTAAGCTGGATAAACCTCTGGTTGGTGTTGATCTCAATGTGAAAGCTATTAAGTGGCAGCAAGATGTGCAGGTAGAGGGTGTTTCGCTGCAAGGGCAGATCTCTCCAATGCCTTTACCTTCCGGCGAATTGCAGCTCAAAGTTGCCAACGCCAAGTACCAAGATTATCTGATTGATAAAGTGTTATTAAATTTTGATGGCGAGCAACAGCAGCACGCATTGACTCTGGATCTTGAGTCAAACATCGCCTCAACGAAATTGGCGATTAAAGGTGCGTTGCAAGATAAGCCTGAGTTGATGTGGAAAGGTGCGCTAGAGCGCATGTCGCTTACCTCAGAGCAAGGTACGTGGAATCTGAATCAACCGACTCAGTTAGAGTTTCTCATCGACTCACAACAAGCTTTCGTTGCGGCCCATTGTTGGTTACAAGCTGATGCTTCGATCTGTCTCGATCAGGATGTGAACGCGGGTCAAAGTGGTGAAGCGCATCTTTCCATCAAACAATTCGATTTTGAGCAGGTTAAAGCGTTTGTGCCTCAAGCGATTAAATTAGAGGGTGGTGTTAATGCCACAGCGATGGCGAAATGGGCACCAGAGCAAGCGCCGCAAGTCGTGATGAAGTTAGAAATGCCAAAAGGATCGGTCACGCAAAAAAGTGAGCAACCTGTGCATCTTGGCTGGGAGTCACTTAAGCTCAATGCTTCTCTGGCAGAAAATACCCTACACGCTGATTGGCTGCTCGATGTGGCTGACAATGGAGACATTTCAGGTGAGCTGAATATTCCGGATGTGCTTGCGAAAGATAAGCAAATCGACGGGCGGCTGGGGTTAACCACATTTAACCTCGACTTCCTTGCGCCTATTCTTGGTGATTACAGCAAGCTTAAATCAAACATTGCCACTGAACTGACTTTCTCTGGGCCAGTTATGCAGCCTAAGGTGCAAGGTCAGTTTGTAGTGGATGATATTTTGCTCAAAGGTGAAATTACTCCCGTTGAGATTGATTCGGGTAAATTGACTGTTAATTTCTCGGGTTACGATGCCACGCTGGCCGCTGCGATCGATACACCTGATGGCAAACTAGAAGTTGCGGGCGATGCCGACTGGCGAGATCTGAAAGATTGGCAAACCAATGTGCGCGTGTTTGCCGAAGAGTTATTGGTTGATGTACCACCTATGGCAAAAATAAAGGTGGTGCCTGACATGACCATATCCGCTTCGCCTAAGCAGGCTCGCATTGACGGTAACATCTCTCTGCCGTGGGGACGGATAGTGGTAGAAGAATTGCCACCAAGTGCGATTGGCGTGTCTAAAGATCAGGTGATTCTTAACGATCAGTTAGAGCCAGAGCAAGAAACTGCCAGTGTTCCATTCAGTGTCCAGACCAACATCAATATCAAAATTGGGGATGACTTTAAGCTGTCTGCGTTTGGTCTTGAGGGTGGACTGTCAGGTAACCTCAATGTTGCCCAGCGTGATAAAGGCCCATTCGTGACCGGAGAAGTGAACATTGTTGACGGTTCGTATCGCTCCTTTGGTCAGGACCTTTTGATTAAGCAAGGTAAGATCCTGATGAACGGCCCGGTTGACCAACCTTATGTCCAGATCACCGCGATCCGAAATCCGGACAATACGCAGGATGAAGTGACTGCTGGTGTCAGGGTGACAGGCCCTGCTGATGAGCCAAGTGTGACCATCTTCTCTGAACCGGCGATGCCGCAGGCCAATGCACTGTCTTACTTGCTGCGTGGACAGAATATTGATGGTGAATCTGGTGGCAACTCAATGACGACCACGCTGATAGGATTGAGTCTGGCACAAAGTGGTCGTGTCGTGGGTCAAATTGGTGAAGCGTTTGGTGTTCAGGACTTGCAAGTTGACACCGCGGGTTCTGGCGATGACTCGCAAGTGACGGTCAGTGGTTATGTTCTACCGGGCTTGCAGGTTAAATATGGCGTTGGCATTTTTGACTCAGTGGGTGAGTTCACGGTGCGTTATCGTCTGATGCAGGATCTGTACGTGGAGGCGATGTCAGGTCTGGACAGTGCCGTTGATCTGCTGTATCAGTTTGAGTTCAATTAATCATTAAGTTAGGTGGCAGGATGCAACATTTACTCTTTGTGTACGGAACCCTACGTCAGGGCGAAAGTAACCATAATTTTTTGGCTGATAGCCAATGCTTGGGGCATTTTGAAACACCGCCGCACTACGCTTTGTATGATTTGGGCACCTATCCAGCAGTAATCGAAGGTCATGATACGATTCTCGGTGAAGTGTACCTGATTGATGATGAAACTCTGGCGAGGGTGGATAAACTCGAAGACGTACCCGTAGAATATCGACGTGAGCAGATTGAGACACCTTTTGGTGAAGCTTGGATATACTTGTATCAAGACGGTAGCATGCTCGATACCATCATTTCATCAGGGGATTGGTGTCAGAGGGTTTAGCTGCTATAGCCATGGAAAAAGAGCCAGCATTGCTGGCTCTTTTTTATTATTTCTGTGCGCGTTCGTAAGACTCTAGAATCTCTTTGCGGGCTGACTTTACGTCTTCCCAACCGTCGACTTTTACCCACTTGCCAGACTCAAGCTCTTTATAACGCTCAAAGAAGTGCGTGATCTGTGCTTTTAGCAGCTCAGGCAGGTCGTTTACGTCTTTAATGTGATCGTATTCTTTTGACAGCTTAGTGTGTGGTACCGCCACTACTTTCGCATCTTCACCAGACTCATCCGTCATCTTTAGAACACCGACTGGACGGCAGCGGATAACTGAACCAGGCATCAGAGGGTGTGGTGTTGGAACCAGAACGTCTACTGGATCACCGTCTAGAGACAGAGTGTGGTTTACGTAACCATAGTTACATGGGTAGAACATAGGTGCAGACATAAAGCGGTCGACGAACACAGCACCTGAATCTTTGTCTACTTCATATTTGATTGGATCAGCGTTAGCTGGGATTTCAATCACGACATAGAGGTCATCCGGAAGAGACTTACCTGCTGGTACGTTGTTTAAACTCATTAAGAAAGTTCCTTTTTTAGTTTGTACCTCAATGAGGCACACGGGCTGAATATAAGACCGGAATACCTTACTGCTAAACTCGGTTTTATGTAAACCAACTAAGGCGAGATTTTGCTCAAGAAAATGTGAAAAAGGCGCTCGAAAGCGCCTTTATATTTAATCTTCTGGATGGCGTTCTAAGAACTCTTCCACTTTTTTGACCATGTTTTTTGAGCCAACAAAGAAAGGCACACGCTGGTGCAGTTCGGTTGGTTTGAGATCCATGATACGAGTTTTACCATCAGACGCTACACCGCCAGCTTGCTCAATGATGTAAGCCATTGGGTTGCATTCGTATAGCAAACGCAGCTTACCGTTTGGATGGCTTTGCGTACTTGGGTAGAGGTAGATACCGCCCTTAAGCAGGTTGCGATGGAAATCCGCAACCAGTGAACCGATATAGCGTGACGTGTAAGGACGTTGCTCGCTCGGCTCATTTTCCTGACAGTATTTGATGTACTTCTTGACGCCCATCGGGAAGCGGATGTAGTTACCTTCGTTGATTGAGTAAATCGTGCCATCTTCAGGAATCATCATGTTTTCATGAGACAGGCAGAATGTGCCCAGAGATGGATCGTAGGTAAAGCCATTAACACCTTTACCAGTTGTGTACACCAACATCGTTGAAGAGCCGTAAATTACGTAACCTGCAGCGACCTGCTTGTGGCCTGGCTGAAGGAAATCTTCTTCTGTCGGTGGGGTGCCAATAGGTGACACACGACGGTAAATCGAGAAGATGGTACCGACTGACACGTTAACATCGATGTTTGAAGACCCATCTAGCGGATCCATCAGGACCACGTATTTCGCGTTTTTGTTCAGCTCTTTATTGAACGCAACGGCTTCGTCTTCTTCTTCACTGGCAACACCACAAACTTGATCACGGGCTTCTAGCGCTGCTTTAAACTTTTCATTCGCGTAAACATCCAGCTTCTGCTGGTCTTCACCCTGTACGTTCTCAGTACCGACTGCACCGGTAATGTCACCAAGACCAGCTGCGTTGATTTCGCGGTTAACGATTTTTGCAGCAAGTCGGATAGAAGAAAGTAGGGATGATAGATCACCGCTAGCGTGGGGGAAGTCCGCTTGTTTCTCAACAATGAACTCGCCAAGGGTGCGCATTCCAGACATGATTTTTCCTTTAAGTCGCTTCAATATAGGGGGATTGGCGTTGGTGATCTCTGACGGATCTTAGATTTCGCCTAAGCCTAGTCTAAGAGTTAGATCTTTTTATTGGTAATGAACTAACTGACTGAGATCTCGTTTTATTTGTCGACTTGATAACGGTTTTCATCTGCTTGTTTGAAGCCATGCGAACAGAGTAACGCGCATTACACGCAATCATTTGCGTTCGTGTGACGAAAAAACAGTGAGCAAAGTAGTTCGCTTTTCTGCGCATAATCGCCATAATGTCAGCTCAGTTTTCGCCTTGGAGAAGGTTGCTTATGCATATTCATATCTTGGGAATTTGTGGCACATTTATGGGAGGTGCTGCAATTTTAGCTCGTCAATTAGGTCATAAAGTGACGGGCAGTGACGCCAACGTTTATCCACCAATGAGTACATTGTTGGAGTCTCAAGGTATTGAAATCATTGAAGGGTTTGACCCTTCTCAGCTTAATCCTGCACCTGATCTGGTAGTGATCGGAAATGCGATGAGTCGAGGCAACCCCTGTGTCGAGCAGGTACTCAACAGTAACCTGAGATACACCTCAGGCCCACAGTGGCTGCAGGAGTTTCTTCTCCATGACCGCTGGGTGTTGGCTGTGTCAGGAACCCATGGTAAAACCACAACTTCCAGCATGCTGGCGTGGATTTTGGAAGACTGTGGCTATCAACCTGGCTTCCTTGTTGGTGGGGTGTTGGGCAACTTTGGTGTTTCAGCGCGTTTGGGCGAAAGTATGTTTTTTGTCGTTGAAGCCGACGAATACGACAGTGCTTTTTTCGATAAGCGTTCTAAGTTCGTGCATTACCATCCTCGCACGTTAGTTATGAACAATTTGGAGTTTGACCATGCGGATATCTTCGATGATCTGGAAGCGATCAAACGCCAATTCCATCACTTAGTAAGAACCGTGCCGGGTAATGGTCGAATCCTTGCCCCGCAAGGCGATTCAGCAATTGCCGATGTATTACAGCGTGGCTGCTGGAGCGAAACGGAGTTCAGCGGTGAACAAGGTGACTGGCGAGCGGAGAAACAAGTCGCCGATGGTTCAATATTCACAGTTTTCTTCCAAGGGGAAGCCGTCGGTACTGTGAAATGGGATCTGGTGGGCGATCATAATGTCGACAATGCCTTGATGGCTATCGCAGCGGCTCGTCACGTGGGTGTTACTCCGGATTTAGCCTGTCAGTCGCTGGCGAAATTCATCAATACCAAACGTCGACTTGAGCTAAAAGGTGAAGTGAATCAGATTACGGTTTACGATGACTTCGCTCATCACCCTACGGCGATTGAACTTACTGTGGGTGGATTGCGTAACAAGGTTGGCAAACAACGTATCCTAGCTGTACTTGAACCTCGTAGTGCGACGATGAAACGTGGCGTGCACAAAGAAACATTGGCGGCGTCCCTTGCTCAGGCTGACGTTGTCTTCCTTTACCAACCAGATAATATTGAATGGTCTGTTGAGGATATTGCCCAGCAATGTCAGCAGTCGGCTTATGCGTCAGACAGTGTTGATGCGTTAGTTCAGATGGTGACAGAACAGGCTCAACCGGGCGATCAAATTCTGGTGATGAGCAATGGTGGGTTTGAAGGCATCCACGACAAGCTGCTGGCTAAACTCGCCGAATAGATTAATGTAGTAGTATGAACAATGAGAAAAACAAGGCAATTACACTCGCTTTTACGGGGGCTTCTGGCGCACCGTACGGGCTTAGATTGCTTGAGTGTCTGCTAGCCGCCGGCTATCAGGTACATTTGCTGATATCGTCAGCAGCTCGAGTTGTGTTAGCCACTGAGCATGATATGAAATTGCCGGCGAACCCAGAGTCTGCTCAAAAAACGTTGGTCGCCCACTTAAACTGTGATGCCGAAAAGCTGATAGTCTACGGTAAAGACGACTGGTTCTCTCCTGTGGCTTCTGGGTCTGCGGCGCCAAAACAGATGGTTGTGTGTCCTTGCTCTGCAGGCAGTGTCGCTGCCATCGCACATGGTATGTCCGACAATCTCATCGAGCGCGCGGCTGATGTGGTGATGAAAGAGCGCGGGCAGTTGTTGCTGGTAGTGCGTGAAACACCATTCTCTACGTTGCATCTAGAGAATATGCATAAGTTGTCGCAGATGGGCGTCACCATTATGCCTGCGGCACCGGGCTTCTATCATCAGCCTAAGTCTATTGACGATCTGGTCGACTTTATGGTGGCGAGAATTCTCGATCATCTTGATGTTGAACAGGGGCTTGTCCCACGTTGGGGATATGACCAGCGTGCTTAATTCTGGCTAATTGATAACATTACGATTACAATTCAGCCGACACTCATCGGGGAGCTATTCATCGCACAGATGAAGCTGAGATTGGGCAAAGCCCAGGACCCGTGTACCTGAACCAGATAATGCTGGCGTAGGAATTGAGTCTGAACATTTGCCCTGCCAATGTTTCCTCAAGCCTGTGCCGCTCAACCAAGGAGAGAGCGAGCAGTGAAAACCACTTTAAGCACCATCGCCGTTGCCACACTGACATCTTTTTCTGCATTGGCAGCAGATAACACCCTTACCGTTTATACCTACGATTCTTTTGCTGCGGACTGGGGCCCGGGCCCGAAAGTGGAAAAAGCGTTTGAAGCGCAATGTGGCTGTGATGTGAACTTTGTCGCTCTTGATGATGGCGTTTCTATTCTTAACCGCCTTCGTCTTGAAGGAGACAACAGCAAAGCGGATATTGTGTTAGGTTTGGACAATAACCTGATGGCAGAAGCGCAGAAAACTGGCCTATTGGCCGAGCACAAGGTTGATACCAAATCGGTCAATCTGCCTAACGGTTGGGAAGACAGTACTTTTGTGCCGTATGACTTCGGTTACTTTGCGTTTGTCTACAACAAAGAAAAGCTCACCAATCCACCAAAGAGCCTTAAAGAGCTGGTGGAATCTCGCGATGATCTGAAAGTGATTTATCAGGATCCCCGTACGTCAACGCCGGGCCAAGGCCTGATGCTGTGGATGAAATCTGTCTATGGCGATGACGTTACCCCGGCATGGCAACAACTGGCTAAGAAAACCGTCACTGTGACAAAAGGTTGGTCTGAGGCTTACTCTATGTTCCTTGAAGGTGAGTCAGACATGGTGTTGTCTTACACGACTTCACCGGCTTATCACCTGATCGCGGAAAGCGACAGCAAATACGCTGCCGCTGATTTTACAGAAGGCCATTACACTCAAGTTGAGGTTGCGGCTAAAGTAAAAGCATCGAAAAATGAAAAGTTAGCCGATGAATTTATGACGTTTATCCTTAGCGACGACTTCCAGTCTTTGATGCCAACAGGTAACTGGATGTACCCAGTAACTGAAGTCGCACTGCCTGAAGGCTTTGAGACACTGACGGTACCTGAAAAAGCCTTGAGCTTTAGCGCAGAAGAAGTGGCGCAAAACCGAAAATCCTGGATACGTGAGTGGCAAAGCGCCTTAACCTTCTAAGGAGACGCTTTGCGTAGTATTCCAAAATTGGGACTCTGGGTCGCGATAGCTATCGCGGCCTTTGTTGTTTCTGCTCTCGGTGCTTTATTAGTTGCCGCCCCATCTCTGAATATCACTCAGGTTTGGTCAGACCCTTATTATCGGCATGTCACCAAGTTCAGCTTTTACCAGTCGTTCCTGTCGACTCTGCTCAGTGTTGGCTTAGCCGTCCCTGTTGCGCACGCACTATCTCGGCGTACCTTTCCCGGTAAATCCTTGCTACTTAAGCTGTTTGCCACCACATTAGTACTGCCTGTACTGGTTGGGGTGTTTGGCTTACTGGCGATTTATGGCAATAGCGGTCTGCTATCGTCAGCTTTTGCATGGTTTGATTCTAGACTGCCATTTTCGATTTACGGTCTGAACGGTATTCTACTGGCGCATGTGTTTTTCAACCTACCTTATGCGACGCGCCTGCTATTGCAATCATTGGAGTCTATTCCGGCTGAGCAGCACAAACTGTGTGCTCATCTAGGTATGGGCCATTGGCATAAATTTGAGTGGGTCGAATGGCCTCGCTTGCGTCAGGAGTTGCCGCACGTGTGTGGCTTGGTGTTTATGCTGTGTTTTACTAGTTTCGCGACGGTAATGGCACTCGGTGGTGGGCCGAAATCGACCACGATAGAACTGGCGATTTATCAAGCGATCAAATTCGATTTTGACTTGCAGGCAGGGGCATTACTGGCGATATGGCAGATGCTACTGTGTGGCATTATGGCGTTGGCAGTGCAGCGTTTGACCAAGCCTGTGGCTGTGAGTTCTGGTACACAAGGTCACAACCTTTATATGGCAAAGGATTCAATCTGGTCACGTATCTGGGATTGGAGTTGGATTGGCCTGAGTATGCTATTGGTGCTGCCACCTTTACTGATGGTGGTGCTCAGTGGCATCAACTCAGAAGCCCTATCAGTGTTTACGGATCAACGATTTTGGCTGGCGTTATGGTCGTCACTTAAAGTGGCAACATTGGCGAGCGGTATCGCGCTCTCGGCAGGGATTGCAATATTGCTAACTAGCCGTCGATTGCGTTTGAATGCAAAAAACCGTCATGCGGATCAGATTGAGTTACTGGGAACGATCATTCTTGTCACGCCCGGTCTGGTGATATCTACGGGGCTATTCTTGCTACTGCGGTCTTTTACAGATGTGTTTAGTCTGGCGTTTTTTATTGTGGTCGCGGTGAATGCTTTGATGGGCTTGCCTTACGTGATCAAAACCTTGTCACAGCCGATGCTGCATATCGAGCAGCAATACCAATACGTATGCGCAAGTCTAGGTATGAAAGGCTGGCAGCGCTTTCGCGTTGTTGAGTGGCGAGCACTGAAAAAGCCAATGGCTCATGCTTTCGCGATCAGCTTTATGTTTGCGGTGGGAGATTTAAGTGCGATTGCCCTGTTTGGTAGCCAGGAGTTCCGCACTCTGCCGTTGTATCTTTTCCAATTGCTGGGCAGTTATCAGATGGATGCAGCAGCTGTAGTGTCAGTTACTCTGTTACTGCTCAGTGTTGGCTGTTTTGCACTGATTGAAACCCTGTTTAAGGCAAACTCTATGGTGACTTATGCTGACCCTCAATGATGTTCGTTACTATTACCATCAGGACCTATTCCATTTTGATTTACATATTGAGCAGGGGAGTCTGGTCGCATTGATGGGGCCGAGTGGGGCAGGTAAATCAACGTTACTGGCCTTGGTCGCAGGCTTTATCGAACCTGAAAGTGGCAGTATTAAAGCTGGTGGATTAGAGGTTGTGGGCAAAGAGCCTCACCAGCGTCCTTTTGCGATGCTGTTTCAGGAGCATAACCTGTTTGCCCACCTCTCAGTACGTGAAAACATCGGATTGGGCCTGCACCCTGGTTTGAAGCTCAACTCAGAGCAAGTCAGTCAGGTGGAACACGCAGCGATGCAGGTCGGTATTGCGGACTATTTGGATCGTTTACCTGAGCAATTGTCGGGCGGACAGCGTCAGCGTGTCGCATTGGCTCGTTGCTTTGTTCAGCCTCATCCAATCTGGTTGCTTGATGAACCTTTCTCTGCGCTTGATCCGGTGTTGCGTGAAGAGATGCTCGGACTGGTCAAGCAGTTAGCCGCAGAGCGCAATATTACCGTGGTGATGGTGACTCATCATATCAGTGACGCTAAAGCTATCGCCTCGCATTTTGCCTTTGTTGACCAAGGAAAGGTGGTGATTGCTGATACGATTGATCATTTAACCCAGCAACATAACCACGCTGCACTCAGCGGGTTTGTTAAAGCGGGTGAATAACTTTTCCTAAGAGCAAAAAATGGGCTGATGCGTTTGCATCAGCCCATTTTTATCTAAAGCAGCTTGCTTAAATCTCTTCGTCGTTGAGCTCTTTGAGCACTTGGAAGATTTCACGGAATGCTTTAGCGGGCTTACCCGCTTTTTTCTCTTTTGCTGCCTGACGTGCTAGTTGGCGTAAGCGTTGGCGATCCGCTTGTGGGTATAACTCCATTACATCAGCAATGGCATCATCGCCTTCTTCAACGACACGATCGCGTAACTGTTCCAGCTTGTGCAGTGCAGCAGTCGCTTGAGAGTGCTTGTTACGTACTTTGTCTAGTGCCGCCTGAAGTGGTTCAGGATCTTCGAAACGCATCAGCTTACCAATGTATTGTAACTGGCGACGACGAGCTTCATTTTTAAAGCGTTGTGCGTCTTTAATTGCTTCTGCAAGGTCTTCACTTAACGGGAATTTTTCTAACACCGAAGGTTTAAGACTGGCGAGCTCTTCACCCAGTTTTTGTAACTCTTCCATGTCACGTTTCATTTCGGTTTTACTGACCCAAATGATTTCCTCTTCTTCTTCCCATGGCGCTTTTTGATTCTTACGGGCCATCTTTCTGCCTTAATTTGAACATCTATTTCTCTATTTTAACAAGAATCATGGGGAGAAAGCGAAATTCTTGTTATTCTAGGGACAACAGACCTTAAGCATGAAGAAGATATGGACGTAAGACAGCAAGTCGCTCAGCAACGTGTTGAGCTTGAGGCCGCCGTTGCGAAAGCACTGGAAATGGCCGCGGAAAAATCCGATGGCGCTGAAGTCGCGATCACCAAAACCACTGGCCTGAGTGTATCATCACGTATGTGTGAAGTGGAAAACGTTGAATTTAACAGCGATGGCGCTTTGGGGATTACTGTTTACCGTGGTCAGCGCAAAGGCAGTGCGTCTACCTCCGATCTCAGTGAAAAAGCCATTCAGCAGACGGTAATGGCAGCACTTGATATTGCCAATTACACTTCAGAAGATCCATGCGCAGGCCCAGCTCCTAAAGAGCTGATGGTAAAAGAAATTCCTGATCTTGATTTGTTTCACCCTGATACACCAGACCCAGATCATGCTGCTGAGATTGCGATTGCTGCTGAGCAAAAAGCGTTATCTTTCAGTGACAAAATTAAACAAAGCGATGGTGCAAGTTACGACAGCCACTATGGCTTGAAGGTCTATGGCAACAGCCACGGTTTGCTTGCTAGCTATGCCTCCAGCCGCCACAGTACCAGCTGTTGTGTGATTGGCCAGGGCGAAAGTGGTGTCATGGAGCGTGACTACAGTTATACAGTTGCACGCCATAAAGATGATCTTTGGACGCCTGAGTCAGTCGGCTTGAAAGCGGCAGAGAAAACCATCAGTCGCCTTGATGCGCAAAAGCTCAAGACAGGTAAGTACCCTGTAATGTTCGCAGCCGATGTGGCAACGGGTTTACTTGGACACTTGGTGATGGCAATCAGTGGCGGTAACCTGTATCGCAAGTCGTCATTCTTACTTGATCATTTAGGCCAACAGGTACTGCCAGACTGGTTTAATGTTTCTGAAAAACCTCATGTGTTACGCGGTTTAGCGTCGAGCCCATTTGATAGCGAAGGTGTTACAACACAAGATCGTGAAATCATTACCGACGGTGTGCTCGCGACATACCTATTAACCAGCTATGCCGCGCGTAAAATGGACATGGCGCCAACGGGTCACGCTGGTGGTATTCATAACTGGTTCGTTCAATCGACGGGGCAAGACTTTGAGCAGATGCTTAAAGAACTGGGAACGGGCTTCCTTGTCACCGAAGTGATGGGGCAGGGCGTGAATATCGTCACCGGTGATTACTCACGAGGAGCGGCAGGCTTCTGGGTAGAGAATGGTCAAATCCAATATCCTGTTTCTGAAGTGACAATCGCCAGCAACCTGAAAGATATGTTTAATCAGATTGTCGCGGTTGGTAATGATGTTGAAACCCGCTCACAAATCCAGACGGGTTCGATTCTGATTGAATCTATGAAAGTGGCGGGTGAGTAACACACTCGGTTTTACCACTGATACAAATTGAAAGGGTTGGCGTTTTAGCGCCAACCCTTTTTTGTTCTCTGCTCTATTATTACTTCTCAAACAATTCAGTGTGCAGCTTCTGAATCGCCAATTTTGCATCGGCTTCGTCAACCAAGAAACACAGGTTGTGTGGGCTTGCACCGTAGCAGATCATTCTCAAGTTAAACTCTTCTAATGTGCCAAATACTTGTTTTGCATAACCTTTGCTCTCACTCATATTGTTGCCAATCAGCGCGACCAGACACAGGTTATGCTCTACTTCAACCGTACACAGATCTTCCAGCTCAAGACGTGCAGCTTCAGGTAACTGAGGAGCACCACCAGATGTGTCGGTTTGGTCAAGTGTTAGACTGACACTGATCTCTGAAGTGGTAATCAAATCTACCGAAATCTTGTGCTTCGCCAGAATTTCAAACACTTTGGCTAGAAAGCCGTAAGCGTGGAACATCTGCGCGCTGCGCAACGTCACCATGGTCTGGTTGCATCTTAAAGCCAGAGCACGGAAGAGAGGTGAGCTCTCGACTTGATGGCGAATCCAAGTTCCGCCTTTTTCGGGTTGCTTTGATGAACCGACAAATACCGGAATATCATGGCGAAGAGCAGGGATTAGCGTCGAAGGGTGAAGGATCTTGGCGCCAAAATTGGCCATTTCGGAGGCTTCACTGAAGCTGATCTCAGAGATAGGTGATGCTTTTGGAGCAATGCGTGGGTCAGTGGTATAAATGCCCGGTACATCGGTCCAAATTTCCAGCCCCTGCGCTTCAACCGCTTCTGCAATAAGTGCGGCACTGTAATCGCTGCCACCTCGACCGAGTGTCGTGGTATTGCCATCTGCATCGGCACCGATAAAGCCTTGAGTTACCACAACCTGTTGTTGGCATAACGGGATAAGCGATGCTTGCGCTTGTTGACGAATAGTGGCCAGTTCCGGTTCTGCTTTACCAAAGTTACCATCTGTGCGTAGTACGTCACGAATATCAAAGCGTACCGCATTGATACCACGTTCCCTCATTAACTGGGCCAACAGGTGTGTAGACATCAGTTCACCACAGGCGACAAGGTGATCCGTCAGCTTGGTACTTGACTGAATCGAGGCGGCTTCTGCCAAACTTGTGACAGTATCTAGAATGGAGTAGACCTCGCTGGCTGCTTGAGTTGCATCCTCTAGTTGATTAAGTACCGCATCATGAATACTGGCGAGTTTGGTTAGAATCGCACTGCGCTCTGTCTGATCTTGAACTCCATTCGCGAGTTCGACTAATAAGTTTGTCACGCCTGAACAGGCACTACTGACGACCAACTTTGTGTTTGGGTTTTGCTCAATGATCGCAGCACAGCGACTCATGGCTTCAAAGTTAGCGACACTGGTTCCACCAAATTTAGCAACGTTAAAATTGCCCACGGCATTTCTCCCACAACTTCCTGAAAGTAAATAAGTAATCCTTGCTTGAAGAGAGAGTGAGCGTATAGAGAGGTTTTATTGTGTAAGGTTTACCTCAGAAGCTCTTCACCAGACTGAGCTGATGACAGTTGATGGGAGTCAACCCAAGTCAACCGACAGATCAAAACCACAACGTTGATCTACCTCGGCACTACTCCCCCTCAGTGATTTGTATCGGAGTTGTGGCTCCACAAAACACCTACCTGGGTAGTGCTCCTCTTCTGCAAAATGCATTCATATGGCGGCATAAAAATTCACCATACAGTCTGCATTGAACGTTTTTATGTGACCTTTGTCAACGGGAAAGTGTCACTTTAATCGGTTTATTAATTAACAAACTTGTGACAGTGGTTTGACCTGAGAACTTTCGGCCAATTGCTGCCTGTGTCGATTTGTTTTAATGTAAAGACAAATAAGTAGAAAGTAGACCCGTTTCAAGGAGCGAACAATGACGATTCAAAGCTTTATCCCCCCTCACCGTATTCTTATGGGCCCTGGCCCTTCGGATATTTCTCCTCAAGTTTTGCAGGCTTTGAGTCGCCCTACCGTAGGCCACCTTGACCCCTTGTTCATTAAAATGATGGATGAACTAAAACAGTTACTCAAATACGCTTTTCAAACCGAAAATGAATTCACTATTGCTGTTTCAGCGCCGGGCAGTGCAGGTATGGAAACCTGTTTTGTTAACCTGATTGAACCGGGTGAGAAGGTGATCGTCTGTCGCAATGGCGTGTTTGGCGAGCGCATGCGCGAAAATGTGGTTCGAGCGGGCGGTGTAGCGGTAGTTGTCGATGATGAATGGGGGACTCCTGTCTCGGTCGACAAAGTTGAGCAGGCGCTGAAAGATCACCCTGATGCTAAAATCCTGTCATTTGTTCACGCAGAAACATCGACAGGCGCATGTAGTGATGCAGAAGCATTAGGTAAGCTTACAAAAGCTCACGGTGTGCTAACGATTGTTGATGCAGTAACCTCTTTAGGTGGTGTACCGCTTAAAGTCGATGAATGGCAGCTGGATGCGGTGTATTCAGGCAGTCAGAAATGTTTATCTTGTGTTCCGGGTTTATCACCAGTGACGTTCTCTCCTCTGGCCATTGAGAAGATTCAGGCTCGACAAACACCTGTTCAGAGCTGGTTTTTAGATCAAAGCCTAGTATTAGGTTATTGGAGTGGAGAAGGAAAGCGTAGCTATCATCATACTGCGCCTGTCAACAGCCTTTATGCGCTGCATGAGTCCCTATTAATCCTTAAAAATGAAGGGCTAGAGAATGCTTGGCAGCGTCATAGTGATATGCATGAAAAGCTGAAGTTGGGTCTCGAAAAGTTGGGCTTTGAGTTTGTTGTTGCAGCAGAGTCACGTTTGCCTCAGCTTAATGCGGTCTACATTCCTCAAGGTGTTGATGACGCAGGGGTTCGTAACCATTTACTGGAAAACTACAATCTCGAAATCGGTGCAGGTTTGGGGGCGTTAGCGGGTAAGGCATGGCGTATAGGCATTATGGGCTACGGTGCTCGTGCAGAAAATGTTGCGCTTTGTTTGAGAGCACTGGAAGAGTCACTGAGGCAGTAACTTCCATAAAAAATGAGTTGAAAGGCGACGCATAAAGCGTCGCCTTTTTTACTTGGTTACTTTTTCATTATCTGCTTTTAGCGCATCGATATCTGGAGCTATGTATTGCACCTGTGAGAAATCTCGCTCAGGGAACAAGTATTGCGCTTCACTGCGAATTTGCTCAGCACGCTCACTATCTCCAAGGCCTTGGTAAGCCAGGATCAGGTTGTTGTAAAACGCTGGTCTTGGCTTCTCTTTAATAATTTTCAGTGACCAGTCAATGTATGGCTGGATGAATTTCGCCTCCTGACGATAAAGGCCAATATTGAGATAAGTGCTATAAATATCCCAGTCGTACCTGTCTTTCCAAACTATTGGATTGCTGACTTGACTGAGTAAGTCAGGATTTTTAGGGTTCGATGTTTCAAACTGAGTGAGTACGTAGTTAGTGTGCAGCGCTGTCAGCATATAGAAACTGGTTATGATTGGCACGACTAAGCTCATCACTCGGAACAGTGTTTTAGTCACCATGCTGAATGACGCAAAGCGATACGAGCGAGCGCGTTGATCAATCCAGAAAAGCAGAACCACAAAGGTTATCCAGTGAATCGCAGAGTGGTAGAACGGATATTCCAGCTGGCTATGAAGCACTATTGGCACAAATAAGGCAAACATCGCGAGGCGAGTGCCTTTTTTAGCATTGTAGATCCTCACTAAAACCATCACCGCAGCGAGCACTATAGCTACAACCGGAAGTAACCCTCCCTCAGCTCCCCAATAAAGCAACTCATTGTGAGGGTGGTCCATCGAAGCAAGCCCCGGATGATAATTGGGGTTCAACTGATGCTGACGGGCGGTATAGACAATGTATTCTGATTCAAAGCGCCCATAGCCGTATCCAGTAAAGGGTTTCTCAATCAACATGTCGAGTGTTTGAGGAAAGATGTATTGTCTCGGACTCTCAAGGTTAGCCCGCTTGGCTGCTAGAGACTCTCCATCAGTTAGCAAGTTGATGCTGCTACCAATCGATAGGCCTAGCAAAATGGCTGTTAACCAGCCCCAAAAACGTTTTTTAGTTGCAAAGCGATACAGATATGAAAGCAACAAAATGACGCAGAGAAATGCACCAAGCCAACCCGTTCGAGAAGCGATGATGATTAAGAGTGGTACGGTGACCACCGGCATCAGATAAAGCAACGAAACTTCGCTGAGATGGCGGTTGTATTTCTTTGGATGACGGGTGAGTAGATAGCCTGACAGAGCCAATCCTGTGGCAAGAAAGCTGGCCATGACGTTAGGCTGCTGAAAAATACCGTAAGGGCGATTCTGTACTGTATCGTAGCCAAATAAGTTGTTAGGTTGTAGGACTAGATATTGAAACCAGCCAAACAGTGCCTGCATAAAAGCCGCGATGGTGATAAACCACAATAAACGCTGTTTCTGCTTATTGCTGAAGCGAAATTGTTGAAGAACGAAAAACAGCCCGTATCCGGCCCACAACCCGAGTAGCTTACCTTGAGATAGAGAAAAGTCTGAGTGAGGGAAAAATACCGGTATTGTGATTAATACACAGCAGATAAACAGCCCAATCGACAGCTTATTGTATCTGACCACACCTTGGGTACCGACCTGATACAATCCTATCGCCAAAGAGAAACTGACTGCCAGCCAGGTCGTCGTATTAAAAGAGAGCGCGAGCCCGGCACCACCCGGATTAGGCGTAAAAATGTGCATTGCGAGCAAAAATACGACTGCTAGAGAAACAAGAAACGGTTTAATGAGCGGTAGTTTAGGTGCTTGCGGCTCTAGACTTGTCCCTGCCAAATGGATGGTTGCCATTGATTATTGCGTCCTTCAAAAGAAAACAGACCATGTTATGGTCTGCTTAATTTACTACTTTTCTTTATTTTAACATAGGCTTGAGGAATCGTGCGGTGTGTGAACCTTTTACCTTAGCCACTTCTTCCGGTGTTCCTTCGGCAATAATTTCACCGCCACCTTGGCCGCCTTCAGGGCCCAAATCGACAATCCAGTCTGAGGTTTTAATCACATCAAGGTTATGTTCGATGACCACCACTGTATTACCGTGATCACGTAGTCGATGCAGTACAGTAAGCAACTGCTGAATATCATGGAAGTGCAGGCCAGTGGTTGGCTCATCTAAGATATAGAGAGTTTTACCGGTATCGCGCTTGGATAGCTCTCGGGCAAGTTTAACACGTTGCGCTTCACCGCCGGATAAGGTGGTCGCAGCTTGGCCAAGGCGAATATAAGAAAGTCCGACGTCCATAAGTGTTTGCAGCTTACGAGCTATGACCGGCACAGGGTCGAAGAACTCACGGGCATCTTCAACCGTCATTCCAAGTACTTCATCAATGGTTTTGCCTTTGTAGTGGACTTCGAGTGTCTCACGGTTGTAGCGTTTGCCTTTACACACATCACATGGGACGTAGACATCCGGCAGGAAGTGCATCTCAACTTTAATCACCCCATCGCCCTGACAGGCTTCACATCGGCCTCCGCGTACGTTGAAGCTGAAACGACCCGGTTTATAGCCACGTGATCTCGCTTCTTGTGTTCCAGCAAACAGCTCTCGGATTGGTGTAAAGATGCCTGTGTAAGTCGCTGGGTTAGAACGTGGTGTACGCCCAATTGGGCTCTGGTCAATATCGATGACTTTATCAAAGTGTTCCAACCCTTTAATTTTCTGGTAAGGAGATGGAGTTGCTGTCGTCGCACCGTTTAGCTGAGTGTGTGCAATCTTGAAAAAAGTATCGTTGATCAGAGTGGATTTACCTGAGCCTGAAACCCCTGTCACACAGGTGAACAAACCGACAGGTATAGTTAAGCTGACATCCTTAAGGTTGTTGCCAGTTGCCCCAATCAGCTGCACCACTTTTTTCTTGTCGATAGGTGTGCGCTGCTCAGGTATCGCAATTTGTTTAACGCCACTGAGGTACTGGCCCGTCAGGGATTCAGGTGTAGCGACGATGTCTTCCATTGTCCCTTCAGCGACCACACTTCCGCCGTGAACACCAGCTCCCGGGCCAATATCGATCACGTGATCAGCGATGCGAATCGCATCTTCGTCATGTTCAACGACTAAAACCGTATTGCCCAAATCACGCAGGTGAGTCAGTGTCTTTAGCAGTCTCTCATTGTCCCGCTGATGAAGTCCAATTGACGGTTCATCGAGTACGTACATTACACCGACCAGACCTGCGCCAATCTGGCTCGCCAGTCGAATACGTTGTGCTTCGCCTCCAGATAGCGTTTCTGCACTACGAGAAAGATTCAAGTAATTAAGACCGACGTTGACCAAGAATTGGAGACGATCGTTGATTTCTTTCATTACCTTTTCAGCGATTTGCGCTCTCTGGCCTTCTAGCTCCAACGATGCAAAGAAATTCAGAGCATCCGCGATGCTGAGTTCAACAATCTCAGGTAAGGTCGTGTCGCCTATGAATACATTGCGAGCTTCTAAACGCAAGCGGCTGCCTTCACAGCTAGAACAGGTACGAGTTGAAATGTACTTTGCTAGATCTTCACGTACGGCATTAGATTCGGTATCACGATAGCGACGCTCAAGGGTATTGAGTATGCCTTCAAATGGGTGACGTTTGACGCGGATATCGCCGCGATCGTTGATGTACTTAAACTCGACCTCTGTGCGTCCGGAGCCTGTGAGTACCACATCTTGCATTTTCTTTGATAAGGACTTAAAAGGCGCTTTTAGATCAAAGCCATAGTGTTCTGCCAACGATGACAGCATTTGGAAGTAATAGTAGTTTTTCTGATCCCAACCTCGGATCGCCCCTTCGGCGAGACTTAAAGAGTCATCGAGAATGACTCTGTCGGGGTCAAAATATTGCTGGACGCCAAGGCCGTCACAGGTGTGGCAGGCGCCTGCTGGATTATTGAAGGAAAAGAGTCGAGGTTCTAGCTCTTGCATGCTGTAACCACAATGTGGACAGGCAAAGTTAGCGGAGAAGACGACTTCTGCGCCATCTCCATCCATCGGAGCCACGACCGCAATGCCGCCGGACAATTCGAGAGTCGTCTCAAAGGATTCCGCCAGCCTCTGTTGTAAATCATCGCGCACCTTAAAGCGATCGACTACGACTTCAATGGTGTGTTTTTTATGCAATTCTAAAGTTGGTGGATCGGATAGATCGCAAGTTTCACCATCGATACGAGCGCGAATAAAGCCTTGTGCAGCAAGGTTCTCCAATGTTTTAACGTGCTCGCCTTTACGCTCTTTAACAATTGGCGCAAGGAGCATCATTTTGGATCCTTCGGGAAGCTCCAAAACTTTGTCGACCATTTGTGAGATGGTTTGAGCTGTCAATGGTACATGATGTTCAGGGCAACGCGGCTCGCCAACACGTGCGTACAATAGACGTAGGTAGTCATACACTTCAGTAATGGTACCAACGGTTGAGCGAGGGTTGTGCGACGTTGATTTTTGTTCAATGGAAATGGCGGGCGATAAGCCCTCAATATGATCGACATCGGGCTTTTCCATCAAAGACAAAAACTGGCGAGCGTAGGCCGATAGGGATTCAACATAACGACGTTGACCTTCCGCATACAGGGTATCGAAGGCAAGTGATGATTTACCTGAACCTGATAAACCTGTAATCACGATGAGTTTATCTCGTGGAATGGTTAGGTTCACATTTTTTAAGTTATGGGTGCGTGCGCCGCGAACTTCGATCTGATCCATTGCTCTCGCTCAATGTAAAAACAAGTGGGCTAAGTATTACATAGAGTGATAAATGTTCAAAGAAAATACTGGATAAAAAAACAGTAACAAAAAGGCCGCTCTATTAAGCGGCCTTTGAAGCATGTTTAGCGTAAAGCGATTAAGCTTCTTTTGTCGTCTTTTGTTTATCCAGTTCTGATTTGTTGCTATCCGTTAGGTAAAGGTTCTCAAAGCAGTAGTTGGTTGCTTCGATGTATCCTTCAACGCTACCACAATCAAAGCGTTTCCCTTTGAATTTGTATGCCAGTACGCACCCGGCCTTGGCCTGTTTCAGAAGTGCATCTGTAATCTGGATCTCGCCACCTTTACCCGGTTCAGTATTTTCGATCAGCTCGAAAATATCTGGAGTTAGGATGTAACGGCCAATGATAGCTAGATTACTTGGCGCGGTCCCCGGTTCTGGCTTTTCAACCATGTCATCGACGCGATAAATGTCGTCTTTGATCATCTCACCGGAAATCACACCATACTTATGTGTTTCGTCAGCAGGTACTTCTTGTACTGCCACAATAGAGCAGCGGAACTGCTTAAACAAAGCGACCATTTGAGCCAGTACACCTTCTTGCTCGTTGACGCAAAGATCGTCTGCAAGTACTACAGCAAACGGCTCATCACCGACTAGCTCACGTCCTGTCAAAATTGCATGGCCTAACCCTTTCATTTCACGTTGACGAATGTAAGTGAAGTTGGCGCTTTCGATAATGTCACGAATATCGACCAGCAGTTGCTCTTTATTTGTCCCGCTGATTTGATGCTCCAATTCGTAGTTTTTGTCGAAATGGTCCATGATCGAGTGCTTACCACGGCCAGTGACAATACACATGCCATCCATGCCCGCCTGAATGGCTTCTTCAACACCGTACTCTATAAGCGGTTTGTTGACGACTGGCATCATTTCTTTAGGCATAGATTTAGTTGCAGGAAGAAAGCGAGTTCCGTAGCCAGCAGCTGGGAAAAGGCACTTTTTGATCATGTTTAAACCCTATATTTCTAATTAATCTATTATAGCTGGCGCAACCTTATCACTTTTTGCGTGAATGGATAATGAATGTTAAAGATAAAATGTGAGTTTTTGCACATCGGATTAGATTTAAGACAGCATATGCTGATTGGCCCAAGCGATTGCTTGGACACGATTCTTAACCGACAGCTTTTTGAAGATCTGATAAAGGTGGGACTTAACGGTAAACTCACTAATGAACAGATCTTCTGCGATCTGCATATTGGATGCCCCAGTTTTTAAACAGCGTAGAATTTGAATTTCACGCGAGGTTAAATCCACGGTGGCTGGCGCAGTTTGGCTAAGCACGACGTGACGATAATAATGCAGTAGCTGAGCCGCGACTTTGCGGGGTAACCAGTTTTGGCTGTTGATGATCTCACCACAACCTTTGGCGATGGCTTCAATCGAGTCATCTTGATAAAACAATCCTTTTAAGTTGCCGAAGCACAATAGCTCTTCAGTTGTGAGTCTTTTTTCTACATTAAAAATGATGGTTTCAAACATTTTGTTCGATAGAGGCAAGTCACGGATTTGATTATTGAGCTTTTTGTAGTTGTCATGATCAATCATCAAAATCTTATGCTTATGTTGTTGCATGGCAAGCATCAGCTCGTTCGGCTCAATATGGGGAATATCAACACCAAGCTGTTTCTCGACTTGGTGAATAAAGTGGTTGCTTTCGGAGCTGTCTTCACAGAGAAAGTAGATGGTTCTGGTATAGATGTTTTTAGTCATAAGGTTCTTCATTCGGTTTAATTAGGTGTGTTGGCAGAGTGAATGAGAATTCCGGCTGGTGCGAGTTTGGTTTACAGGATTGCGTTTAATTTCATGTTAGCCAGTAACTAATAAATCTATCACTCAATCAATAGATTGAATTTACTCGAAAATAATTTTGCTTTGAGTAGGGTGAATGAGTTTGTGAACTCATTGTGTGGATTGCAATTTGTTCACAGACTAAAGCGTGTTATCCTTATGCGCTATTTTTAGATCAATACAGAATTTAGACGGAGCGAATCATGGCGAGCCGTGGAGTCAACAAAGTTATTTTAGTCGGTAATCTGGGATCAGATCCGGAAGTACGTTATATGCCAAGCGGTGGCGCTGTAGCAAACATCACGATTGCGACGTCTGAAAGCTGGCGTGATAAAGCAACAGGTGAGCAACGCGAAAAAACAGAGTGGCACCGTGTATCTCTATTTGGCAAGCTGGCTGAAGTCGCTGGTGAGTACTTACGTAAAGGTTCTCAGGTTTATATTGAAGGTCAACTGCAGACACGTAAATGGCAAGACCAGAATGGTCAGGACCGCTATAGCACTGAAGTTGTGGTTCAAGGGTTTAATGGTGTTATGCAGATGCTAGGTGGTCGTGCTCAAGGTGGCGCACCGGGTCAATCAATGGGCCAGCCTCAGCAGCAAGGTGGTTGGGGTCAACCTCAGCAGCCAGCAATGCAACAAAGCCAACCTGCTCAGGCTCAGCAACCATACTCTCAGCCTCAACAGCAGAACCAAAATCAGCCTCAGTATAATGAGCCACCAATGGATTTTGATGACGATATCCCATTCTAACTCATTGAATCCTGAAAAAAGCCGCGAATTTCGCGGCTTTTTTATATAGTTAAAAAACAGACTAATCAGTTAGTAGTATCTCGGCCTAGGTACTCTGACTGAGCATGGATGTTGCACAATCTAATTCAAGAAAGGAATTCTTCTTATATGAGGTATACACCCACCTTAAAACTGAGCACTCGCCTAGTTGCGTTTGTCACCGTTATAGTGACCAGTGCGATGTTCATCCTATTTTTAGGTGGGACACTGTCTTTCAAGCGCTTAGGGCAAGAGTATCTAGATCATTCTCTACAGGGAATTGTTGAGGTGTTGGATAAAGAGATGGAAGACCCTGATGCCGCATATTCCCTTCAACGTTGGATGCCTAAGATGCTTCAGGCTTCCAATATTGTTGAGATGAAACTTCTGTCTGACAACGGGGTGATTTACCGCTATAAGGATACTTCATCGAAAGTCGACAAAGCGCTTCTTTACGACGTGGAATATCAACTCGAGCGCAATGTCGGTTACCGACTTCAGTTTAAAGCGGTGCCTCCTTATATTGGCTATGGATACTCCCTTGAGGCTTTATGGTCGATCACTTTGGCGGTGGCGTTGATCATCTTTTGCTTGATGCGGGGCGTAAAATGGCTGAGAGAGCAGTTGGCAGGGTCTGAGCTCCTTGAAGAGCGAGGGCGAATGATCTTGGCTGGAAGAGTGGAAGAATATGCCAAGGGCGATGTCAAAGAATGGCCATATACAGCCAGCGAAGCGTTGGACTGCCTGATAGAGGAGTTGCAGGACGCTCGCCAAGAGCGAAGTCGCTTTGATACCTTCATTCGTACGCAAACCTTTCTCGACCAATTGACTGGTACCGCAAATCGTGTCTTGTTGGACAGTAAGCTTGAAGCCGCATTGTCAGAGCATGGTTCGCATGGTGGAGTATTGCTGCTGAGAATAGATGACTGGGACCAATTGCGAGAAGAGTCGGGTAAGTCTGTTGCTGATGATTTCGTGGTCGATATTGGTGAAAACCTAAATAATATTATTCAGCGCTATCCTGACGTTATCCTTTCACGTTATTACGAATCAGACTTTGCCATATTTGCTCCTCATTTAAGCAGTAAAGATATTTCACAAATAGCAGTGAATAGCTTAAAGCAACTGACAAAATTGTCCCCACCTAGTCCACTAGATAAAGAAAACTGGGTGCATATTGGTATTAGTATGTATCGCGAAGGTGAAAGTCAGGGGCGTATTTTAGATGAGGTAGAAACGGCGCTCAAAAGCGCACAGTTACAACGAGTCAATACTTGGAATAAATTTAACAAGCTTGTCACGCATGAGGATGAGCGGGGCAGTGTACGTTGGCGTACTCTATTCGATTTAGTGCTAAAGCCTGAAAAGCTCTATATATACCATCAGCCTTGTTATTTATTAGATTCACACCGAGATCGAATATTTGAGCATTCTGAGCTGTTTGTGCGTATTAAGGATCCCGATAAAGGTTTAATAAAAGCATCAAGATTTAACTCAGCAATAGAGTCTGTTGGCTATGAGTCGATTCTCGACCGTGCTGTTTTTTCGACGGTCGTCAAATTTTTGAAAGTCTCAAAGAAAAGAATATGTTACTCTGTAAATCTTCACGTTGTGCCGTTTTCTGAGCGAGATTATCTGAAATGGTTTCGTTATGAACTACTACAATTGACAGCAGAGCAGCGAAAGTTATTAATTTTTGAATTCGCAGAAGCAAGGTTAGTAAAACACTTAGATTATATGCGCCCGGTAATAAAAATGATTTCCGGATTAGGCTGTAGAGTTTCGGTAGGTCAAGCTGGACGATCAATTGTCAGTACACATTATTTAAAAGATCTACCGGTCGACTTTTTAAAATTGCATAGGAGCTTGGTAAAGCAAATAGATCAGCGAGATGAGAATCAGTTATTCGTGCGTAGCCTGTTAGGTGCTTGTGAAGGACTTAAAACTCAAGTTATTGCCGTTGGTGTCGACAATAAACAAGAGTATAAAACGATGCTGGCTTTAGGAGTACAAGGCGTTCAAGGACGTTATTTTCAGTCCGAGCAACAGTTATTACCTGAAGTTGAAACTGAGAAAAAAGTCATGGCGACCACTAAAGTTCAGATCGGTCGCCGTAATCGATGGCGAAAAGTTAGTAGTAAATGAACATTCAGTCTTTGATCGGAAAGCTTAAGCACAACAAAAAGGTCGGCCATAAACTGACCGTCGTTGTTCAACCCGGTGAATTGTATTTTTCAGCGTTGGTTGACCATGCGCTGCCGTCTAAGGTGGTGGTCGAGGGGGGCGCTTGGCAAGAGACGCTACTCAAAACGCTGATACAGGCTAAATTACCTGAGATTCACCTCGATATCGTTCTCAACTCTAAGTTTTACCAAACCTATCAAATCGATAAGCCTAACATTCCAGAGGCAGAACTAGCGGGTGCCTTGCCGTTTTTGCTTAAAGACCTAATCAGCGAAAAAGTGACGGACATTGTTGCGGATGCGGCCGAGCTTCCCGTTGGTAATAAACTTCAGGTTTATGTTGTGCCTAAGAGTCTGATCTTCGGACTACAGCAACAGCTGTCTGCTCATCATATTCAGCTTGATCGTGTTTTAGTCGAAGATGAAGTTTGGGGTGTGTCGGCTGGTGAAGTTTCGCATTTTTTATTACTGCAGCGCAGCAAACAAAGCAGTTTCCGAGTTAGCGCCTTTGTTGACCATCACTGTGCGTTTCAAAGAACCATTCGAGGGGTTGCATCTCCGCTAACAGGTGTTGCCACCAGCGTCCTGCAGCTTGATGGTATTGCATTAGAGCTACAACGTTCGATTGACTATCTATCGTCGCAGCTACGCGGTGCTTCTCTGCATCAGATGAAAGTTTGTTGTGATGAAGAAGATCAACCTGAGCTGGTGGAGGCGTTAAGTGAGCGTTTAAGCGTTAAAGTCGCTGCGCTAAGTGAGGATGACAGAGAGTCAGGCGATATTCTGATTGAATTTTCAGAGCAATTGAGCGAGCAAGCGGTCAATCTCTATCCAGATTCACTTAAGCCGAAGAAGGAAAACTTTACTCTTACTAATGTTGTGTTTGCATGGGGAGCGGTAGCGGCCATTTTGCTTACCTCATTCGCTTACCTCCATTTTCAGCAAAGCACGCTAAATCAAGAGCTAGAAGATTTCCAAATCCAGCAGAGAGAGTTTGAGCAGCAGTTGGCAAGCTTGAATGAACGTTTGGCCAAGCATAAGCCATCTGCTGCTAAAGTTGCCGCAGTGGCGAGATTAAAACTGGATATTCAGGCTAAACGGGCTTCGTTAAAAGCTGTCGATGAATTTGATGGCTCTCAACAGATAGGTTACTCAGGTGTAATGCGCGCACTGGCGGAATTGGGTCGGGAAGACATCTCGCTAAACCATATTTTTATTGATGCAAATACCATGGATTTGCAGGGGTTGGCACGAGAAGCAAAAGCTATCCCAAACTGGGTGAATCAATTCCAGTCGGAAGTCAATTTAGTGGGGCGGACATTTGAAAAGCTGCGCATTGGTCGTAACGATGACGACATTGTGACGTTTGAACTTATCACTAAGCAGGAGTCGAAATAATGCAACAGCTATGGCTTCAACTAAACGATAAGTTTCAAACTCTGAGCTTGCGAGAGAAATGGCTGCTTACGCTTTGTGGCTTGGTGGTCCTCAGCGTTATGCTTCTAATTTGGTTGATTGAACCGACGGTGAAAGCAAATCATGCGCTGTCTGGGCAACTGAGTTCGACTAAGCAGACGGTTCAACGCTTAGAAGGCGATATTTTACTTGCCACAGCAAAGCTAAATAAAGACCCCAACCAAAATATTGATCTCGAATTTAAGAAGTTATTGACTGAAAGTCAGCAACTGTCAGAGCAGTTAGCACAGATTATTGAAAACCTGATTTCCCCTAGCCAAATGGCGCGGTTACTGGAAGATGTACTAGCAGGCACTAAAGGCCTTAAGCTAGTTTCATTAGAGTCTATGACAGCGGAACCCATTACAGGGGGAGCAGACAACCAGACACGAACAGGCTATTACTTGCATCCGGTAAGGCTAGAGTTAACTGGGGGCTATTTCTCTATTCTGACTTATCTCAACACACTAGAGTCTCTGCCTGTCAATTATTACTGGAGAAGTTTCAGTTATACCGTCGAAGCATACCCTACCGCACGACTGGTGCTGGAAGTGTACACGTTAGGCACGAGACAGGAGTTCATCGGTGGTTAGATTATTACTTGTGACTGTTGCGTTTTTTTCATCTGTGGCCAGTGCATCTCAGGACCCAACGGCTCCGCTTGGTTGGCAGAAGCCTCGGGAGGCCAAGCCAGCAACCAAGATTGTTCAACAGCCAGTGCCTATGCTGCAAAGTATTGTTTGCCGAGATGCTGGACATTGTCGCGCGGTGTTAAACAATCAGGTAGCTTTGGTCGGAGAAACGGTGAATGGATATAAAGTGACAAGCATTGAACCGGAGCTGGTCTGGCTTTCTCGAGCAGGTAAACAGTGGGAATTAGAGCTTTTTACTCTGGATATAAAACAATAAGGTTATTGGAATCGTATGCGTAAACTCGTTGTAGCAATGACTGTTGCATCATTAGTGGGTTGTTCAATGGGCCATCGGGAGCCTGTTGAAGTTAAAGATGCGCTGAATGAAGCGATAAATCAGTCAGGCAGTCGCAGTCTGGATGAGCTTCCGCCTTCTGTAGAGGCTGATTTAATGCCAGATCTGGATAGTGGGCTGGCAGCTCTCGAAACAGTAAAGCGTTTTCGAATTCAAGCGAATGATGTCGAAGCCAAAGCCTTTTTTGCCAGTTTGGTAAGAGGGACCGAATTTAGTGTTGCACTGCATCCAGAGGTATCCGGCAACATTACCGTTAATCTAACGGACGTGACTTTAGATGAAGTCTTGTCCGTCGTACGCGATCTATACGGCTACCAAATTGAAAAAACTGGTAAAGTGATTCAGGTTTATCCTGCTGGGCTAAGGACAGTAACCATTCCGGTCGATTACTTACAGTTCAAGCGTAGTGGTCGCTCATTAACCTCGATTACTACTGGGACCATCACCAACAGTAGCTCATCGAGTTCGTCATCTTCTGGCTCAGATTCAGATACCTCCAGTACTGGCAGTTCGAACACCAGTTCAGCTAAGGGCGGCACTGAAATTGAGACGACTAATGAAAGTGACTTTTGGCCACAGCTGGAACAAGCCGTGAGTCAGTTAATTGGTTCAGGTCAAGGGCAGAGTGTTGTTATTACGCCACAGGCTGGGGTGATTACTGTACGTGCGTTCCCCGATGAAATTCGCGAAGTGCGAAGTTTTATTGGTGTTTCTCAGCAACGACTGCATCGTCAAGTGATTTTGGAAGCTAAGATTCTCGAAGTCACTTTAAGTGATGGTTACCAGCAAGGTATTGATTGGTCAAAAGCCTTCACGTCGAACGGGACTAATTACACTATAGGTCAGGGAACGCCGACGACAACTGGTACGCCGGCAACATTGCCAGGTTTGGATACGATTGGCACTCTACTGGGCGGACAGACAAACTTAGTGATTTCCAGTGGCAGTTTTGATGCAGTGATCAGTTTTATGGCCACCCAGGGTGATTTGAATGTACTTTCTAGTCCTCGTGTCACGGCGTCAAACAATCAGAAAGCGGTAATCAAAGTAGGGACCGACAGCTACTTTGTGACAGACTTCTCGACCAATGTTGACACAAGCAGCACGACATCTACCACGAGTACCGATATTGAGTTGACACCATTCTTCTCGGGCATATCCCTTGATGTCACGCCGCAAATTGATAATGACGGCAGTGTTCTATTACATGTCCACCCAGCGGTGATTGACGTAACGGAAGAAAATAAAGAGATCACTAATGGCTCGTCTACAGTCTCTTTGCCACTAGCGACCAGCTCCATTCGTGAATCGGACTCTGTTATTCGTGCACAAGATGGCGATGTGGTGGTTATTGGTGGCTTAATGAAATCCAATACGTTGGATAGAACATCCAAAGTCCCGTTTTTAGGTGATGTTCCCGCTCTGGGGTACCTGTTCCGCAACACTACGCAATATACTGAAAAAACAGAATTAGTCATTCTACTGAAGCCGACAGTTGTGGGTGTGAATACTTGGCAGAAAGAGATTGAACGTTCACGAGCTTTACTTCAGGAATGGTTTCCTGATGAGCAGTAGCACATGTATTTGGAGCATTTTGGTTTAACTCAATTTCCTTTTCATCTGACCCCAAATACGGAGCTTTTTTTGGGGTTGGAGCCTCACTATGAAGCCATTCAAACCGTTCAGTCGGCAATTGAAATGGGGGAAGGGCTGATAAAGGTGACGGGTGAAGTTGGCACAGGAAAGACCATGGTATGCCGCATTCTAGTCAATCAACTTGAGCAAGATGTGCAGTTGGTTTACTTGCCAAACCCTGCCCTTAATGGTGATGAGTTAAGACGAGCCATCGCGACTGAGTTAGCCGTTGATTCAGTGGATTCGACCAACTTAGTTGAAGAGATTCAAGCTAAACTTATTGAATTAGCTCGACGTGGATTGCCTGTTGTGCTGTTTGTCGATGAAGCTCAGGCGCTGAGTGATGAAGCTCTAGAAGTACTGCGTTTGTTTGGCAACCTGGAAACCGAATACAACAAGCTAATACAGATCGTTTTGTTTGGCCAACCGGAATTGGATGAGAGATTAGAACAACATCATCTTCGCCAGTTCCGTCAACGGATAACCTTCAGTGCACGACTAAGAACGTTAACAATTGCTGAGGTGGTCGCCTACATTGACAACCGATTAGAGAAGTCGGGCGGTGAGGATGGAATCTTTACTGTCAGCCAGAAAAAAGCGATTTGGAAAGCCAGCCGTGGGATTCCAAGGTTGGTTAATCAAATCTGTCACAAATGTCTAGTGTTAGCTTGTAGCCAACGTAGCTTGAGCGTCAATAATGAACAGTTGTTTAGTGCCATTCACGATACGTATGACAGCTGTAAACCTAAATTTAAAAGCCCGTTAATTTGGGGCTGGAGTTTATCATGAGTGCGATTAACAATGCGCTGTCTGAGCTGGCTAGTAACCATTCGCATAAGCCAGAGCAGGTTGTCAAAGCGCAAGTCAAACCTGTTAAACAGCTCAAGGTGCTGCCCTGGGTGATCGGCAGCTTTGGGTTAAGTCTTGCTGTTGGTGGGTGGGCTCTTTCTTCGCAGTCCCCAGAATTGCGGCAACAACCAGTCTCTGTCATCGTTGCTGAGCCCACAATCCAAATAGCCTCTCCGACGTCTAAACCTTCTGAGAGCAGTGGCGTTATTTATAATCCTCAATCTCGTACCGTGAATAAGCCTACCAAACCTGCGCCTGTCATCGAGGAAGAAGCTCAGGCTCATCTACCTCAGCCTTTGCCAATAGCTGTTGCAAGCGTTTCACAGAAACCCACTCAAGTTGCGCAAGGTGAAGTTGTTATTCAGCAAATTGAACTGTCACCAGCTCAATTGGCAGAAAAAGCGGAAACAAGAGCCAAGAAAGCGCTTGATGACAACAACCTGAAAGAGGCGCTTGGTCATTATCAGGAAGCGCTTCGCTACGCGCCCAATAGCGTTAAGATTCGTCAGAAACTGTCGGCTTTATATTACGGTAAAGGTGAAGCAAGAAAGGCGGTGGATATTCTGCGTAAAGGTATTCAACTCGACAAGGATAATACTGCGCTACGAATGTCCTTAGCGAAATTGCTTATGAAAGAAAAGCAGAATGAAGCGGCACTAACGGCTTTAGTCCATCTTCCACAGCAAGTACCAGTGGAGTATTTGTCGTTGAGAGCGGCGTTAGCACAGAAATCCAAGCAAGACGAAATTGCGCTCAGCAGTTACCAGAATTTAGTTTCGATGGAGCCAGATAGTGGCCGTTGGTGGCTTGGATTGGGTATCCAGCAGGAGCGTGCTTTAAATTTACCTGAAGCTGAGAAAGCCTATCAGCAGGCACTCACAAAATTGGGTTTATCCAGCCAATCTCAACAATTTATTCGTGATCGTCTATCGCTAATTAGTCGATTAGAGGAGCAACCAGATGCAAATTAAACTGAGAAAGCGTCTCGGTGACTTGCTCGTCGAAGAAGGCATTATTACCGACTCTCAGGTCGAAGAGGCACTAGCCGCGCAAAAAAGCACGGGTCGAAAACTGGGTGCAACTCTGATTGAGTTAGGCTTTTTAACCGAGCACCAGATGCTGACCTTCCTATCTCAGCAGCTTGATGTTCCATTGATTGATCTTAGCCGAGCGAACGTTGACGTTGACGCTGTGCAGCTCTTGCCTGAAGTTCATGCTCGTCGTCTGAGAACCTTAGTGATCGGTCGTCAAGGTGACACATTGAGGGTAGCAATGAGCGATCCTGCAGACTTGTTTGCTCAGGAAGCACTGCTTGGACAATTGCCTCAATACGGTATTGAATTCGTCATCGCGCCTGAGAAACAGCTGGTTGATGGATTTGATCGCTATTATCGACGTACCAAGGAAATCGCCTCATTTGCAGAGCAGTTGCAGGCAGAGCATCAGGTTACTGAAGCCTTTGATTTTAATATTGAAGATGAAGACAGCGATGAAGTTACCGTTGTTAAGCTAATTAACTCATTGTTTGAAGATGCTATTCAGGTTGGTGCTTCAGATATTCATATTGAGCCTGATGCTAATGTATTACGCTTACGTCAGCGTATCGATGGTGTCCTGCATGAAACCCTATTGAATGAAGTCAATGTCGCACCTGCCTTGGTATTGCGCTTAAAGTTAATGGCGAATCTGGATATTTCTGAAAAACGTTTGCCACAGGACGGTCGCTTTAACATTCGTGCTAAGGGCCAATCAGTCGACATTCGTATGTCAACGATGCCAGTCCAGCATGGCGAATCGGTCGTTATGCGTCTATTGAATCAGTCAACGGGTGTACGAAAATTGGAACACTCCGGGATTCCTGATCACTTATTGCTTCGTCTGAGGCGTCAACTTCGCCGCCCTCACGGTATGATACTGGTCACCGGTCCTACAGGTTCGGGTAAAACCACCACGCTTTATGGCGCATTGAGTGAACTTAATGAACCCGGTAAGAAAATCATCACCGCAGAAGATCCGGTGGAATATCGTTTACCTCGTGTTAACCAAGTCCAAGTGAATTCGAAAATTGACCTCGATTTCTCAACCATTCTCAGAACTTTTTTGCGTCAAGACCCGGATATTATTCTGGTTGGTGAGATGCGTGACCAAGAAACAGTAGAAATTGGTCTGCGTGCTGCACTCACGGGTCACTTAGTTTTGAGCACATTGCACACTAACGATGCGGTGGATAGCGCTCTGAGGATGATGGATATGGGTGCACCAGGTTACCTAGTGGCTAGTGCAGTACGAGCTGTTGTTGCTCAGCGCTTGGTACGTAAAGTTTGTCCAGATTGTAAGACCAAAGATGAGGTGGACGATTCACGCAGGCAGTGGTTGGCTCAACGCTTTCCTAACCAAGGACAGGCGGATTTTGTCAAAGGTCGTGGATGTCAGAACTGCAACCTAACGGGATACCAAGGGCGGATAGGCGTGTTTGAAATGCTCGAATTGGAACAGGACATGATGGATAAGCTGCGCGCCAACGATGCGGTAGGCTTTTCAATGGTCGCCCGACAGTCGGAAAGCTATAAGCCGTTGCTTGCTTCTGCCATGGAACTGGCTTTGCAAGGTGTGGTGAGTTTGGACGAAGTCATGAACCTTGGTGAAGGGGATGCCTCTGGCTCGGTTGAAGCCATCTACTTATAGGATGAATCATGCCAGTATTTAGCTATCAGGGACGCAATTTAGACGGTACTTCCGCCACTGGGCAAGTTGATGCTCCTAATGAAGAAGTCGCTGCTGAGTCTCTGATCAACAAAGGTATTATTCCTACGTCTATCACTTTAGGTGGTGGTGGGCGCGCCTTTGAGTTTGATATCAGAACACTGCTTACACCTTCAATTCCGTTGGAAGTGCTGGTGATCTTTTGTCGTCAGTTGTATAGCCTGACTAAAGCGGGTGTCCCTTTACTTCGCTCCATGAAGGGGTTAACTCAAAACAGTGCTAACAAGCAACTGAAACAAGCCTTGGAAGAAGTTACCCTAGAGCTAACAAATGGGCGAAGTTTATCGGCGTCAATGCAGATGCATTCTAAAGTCTTCAGTCCGCTGTTTGTGTCGATGATCCACGTGGGTGAAAATACTGGTCGACTGGATCAGGCTCTGATGCAACTCGCCAACTATTATGAGCAGGAAGTGGAAACTCGCAAGCGTATCAAGACAGCAATGCGTTACCCTACTTTTGTTATCAGTTTTATCGTTGTTGCGTTGTTCGTTCTGAATGTGAAAGTCATCCCTCAGTTTGCGAGTATGTTTGCTCGTTTTGGTGTGGATCTACCATTACCAACACGTATTCTCATTACGACATCGGAGTTTTTTGTCAACTACTGGGCATTTATGTTGGCGGGTATCGTGAGCTTGAGCTTTGCGTTCAAAGCTTGGGTGAGAACGGAAAAAGGCCAAGAAAAGTGGGATAAGTTTCGTTTACGCATGCCGATTATTGGTGATCTTGTTAATCGAGCGCAGCTTTCCCGCTTTTCTCGCACTTTTGCGCTAATGCTTAAGGCTGGTGTGCCTTTGAATCAGTCATTGGCTCTCTCTGCGGAAGCTCTAGAAAATAAGTACCTTGAGAATCGTTTGCTGGAAATGAAGTCTTCAATTGAAGCTGGGGGAACCATTTCAACAACGGCGAGTAATAGCCAAGTGTTTACGCCCTTAGTATTGCAAATGCTATCTGTTGGCGAAGAAACCGGGCGAATTGATGAGTTATTACTTGAAGCGGCTGATTTTTATGATCGTGAAGTTGATTACGATTTGAAGACGCTGACAGCACGAATCGAGCCTATATTATTAGTAGTCGTTGCAGGTATGGTATTAATTCTCGCACTAGGTATTTTCCTGCCAATGTGGGGCATGCTAGACGCAATTCAAGGTTAATATGGCGAACAATGTAGAGCGTTCAAGATTGGTACTCTGGCTGTTGGCTATTATTATTTTAATGATGAGTTTTGTTTTAGTGATGGAGAAATTAGGAAAGGATGTCGATGATGCAGCCTTTTTACTTGCCAGCAAGAGGATTATAGAAAGAGCGAGTTTTTATAAACAGCAGTGGATGCTCCAAGGCCAACATGAAAGGTTGGCTATTGGGGAAGAAAGTTTAAGATTTTCAAAGGCTGGCTGGGTATTACCTGAACTTTCCGGAAATAGTAGTCCATGTAATTCTTGGCTTTCGATATTATATCCAGAGCAGCGGATTATGGATTCAATTCCAGTCAAGGTAGTTAATCGCTCTGAATTAAATAATTATCGATGTGACTATATTTACAATCAGGAAAAATCGATTCATATACAACTGGTAGATAATAGATTTACAGTGAGTGTCGGTTTTTCGGCAAAGTGATTTTGTTGACATATTTGTGATGGCTATATCGTGGATATCTCGTATAATACGATGTACTAAATAGCGAGTTTATAATTATGCATAATAAGCAATTCGGTTTTTCGTTAGTTGAGCTTGTTGTAGTTATTGTTGTCGTCGGATTGCTGGCGGTTGCGGCTCTACCACGCTTTTTAGATGTGACTGACGAAGCGAAGAAAGCTAGCGTTGAAGGTGTGGCTGGTGGTTTCGCAACTGGAGTGCTATCAGCACGTGCTCAGTGGGAGGCGGAAGCTCGCCCTTCCGTGACGGTGAATGCAGAAACTTATAACACCGTTAATTATGATGGTGTTGATTTTTGGTTAACTCGCTCTAAAAACAGCAGTAATGCTGACACCGGTTTTAGAGATGGCTACCCATTTGGGTTAAATACAGATAACACGAGTTTTCCGGCAAGTTTGACGGATCAGATTTGTATCAATTTGATGGAAAACCTGCTGCAAAACCCGCCAAGTGTAGACACTGTGTCGAATGCCAACAGTAACACAAATATAAAGTATTCAGCGCAGGCTGATGATTCTAATGACACTTGTACTTACATTCAGAAAGAAGGTGGTACGAATCATCAGTTTGTATATGAGATTAAAACCGGTCGCGTGACCGTGACATTGCAGTAGTACTGCGGATTAACATAGAGAGATAGAGACTATGAAAAAACAAGGCGGTTTCACCCTAATCGAATTAGTGGTGGTGATTGTTATTCTAGGTATTCTGGCAGTAACTGCAGCACCTCGTTTTCTTAACCTGCAAGGAGATGCACGTTCTGCTTCATTACAAGGGCTTAGGGGCGCGATGCAAGGCGCTGCTGGAATTGTGTATGGTAAAGCTGCTATAGATGGTAGCGAAACCTCATCTTCAGCGGTCAATGTGACAGCAGGCAGTACGACTATTAGCACTATATTTGGTTATCCAGTAGCATCTTCTGCAGGAATTGGTGCTGCGGTATCTGGGCTGTCAGACGACTGGAGTGAAGTGACAAGTGCTGGTCAACCTACTGATTCAATTTCATATACATTTAATGGTACTACCACTGCAGGCTGTCATGTGAACTACGAACAAGCGACATCATCAGGTGATGAGCCTACAATAACTGTCGTTACTACAAGTTGTTAAATCAGAAAAGGCCAGCTTTGCTGGCCTTTTCTTTGTCATGCTCTCACACAGAACTAACCTCTTACTTCTTCTCAAAATCTACACAAATCACCTCACTGATAGCTTTTCTAATTTATAATCAAATTAGAAAAATTAACTACTTAGGTATCTTATGAATGCTAAGCCTTGTCGAGGCTTTACGCTAATTGAACTTATTATGGTCATTGTGTTGCTTGCAGTGGTATCAGTCTATGCTGCAAGTCGCTACGTAGGTATAAGCAGCTTTGATGCACAATTAATGGAAGAAGCCGTTTTATCGTCGTTGCGGTTAACTCAGCTCAGAGCAATGAACCGAAATGGCTTATGTGGTCGTTGGATTGTGGATGAAAATAAAGCGATTGATATGGCGGCATCTATAACGTCTGGTGCTTGTACAACGATTTTTCCTGCTAATACTAACGACAGTAGTTTTGTTGACGCCAATGAAGACGGCGTATCCTTAACGATTAGTTCGGGTAATTTTATTGATTTTGACAGTCTAGGTCGTCCTTCGCAATGTTCAACTAATGCTTGTACTGTGACTATTCAGGGCCAATCTGGCACCAGCCGATTTATTTGTATCAATTCAGAAGGTGGTATTTTTGCGAACCCGACAAGTTGCTAAATATAACGGTTTTTCGTTATTGGAGATGGTGATTGTTATCGTGATCATTGGTATTGCTATCAGTGGTGTGTCGATTGCGCTATTTCCTAAAGGTAAACAAAGTGCCGAACAGGTATCGTCGGTTAAAGCTGCTGAGTTAGGCCGCGCAGTGTTAGATGAAGTGTTAGGTCGTAATTTTGATCAGAACTCGGGGCCGAATGGCGGTTTACCTGAATGTGTAATCGTTGCTGCCGTCGGCCGAGATTTATGTACAGATGCTACTGTCCTTGGCACAGATTCAGGAGAGACAAATAAAACGTTGTACAACGATGTAGATGACTTTGACGGACTGAATGGGGTGGTTCAAGACGTATTAGGTGAAGACCTTAGTGACGACCTTAGTGATGGCTACCAAGGATACAATGTATCTATAACGGTTTTCTATGAACAAGATGTCAGTGGAACCATGCAAGGCACGGAATCCTCCACCATGACAAACTATAAGCGAATTACCGTCACTATCACAGATCGTCAGGGGAACACCTATCCATTTGCAGCGACAAAAGGGAATTTTTGATGCGCGGTTTTACTCTGATTGAAATGGTTGTCTCTATTACCCTACTAGGGATAGTTGGCCTGTTTGTGGGAGAGGTGGTGCGTCAATCATTGGTCCTGTACTCAGACTCATCGACTCGTGAAGCCTTAATTCAGCAGGGGCGCTTTGCCACTGAAAGGCTGCGTCGAGAAATTCGCGAAGCGATTCCAAATAGCGTCGTGGTTGCGAATAACTGTATTGAAATTTTGCCAATTACAAATAGTGCCATATATATGGAACTTCCTACGCCTTCATCGGCTTCTTCTTCAATCAGAGTGCTCCCTGTGGTGAAGAGTATTACTGCGGGCGAACGTATTGTGGTGTATCCAACTGATAGCTCTGAACTGAGAGATAGCGTGGATGGTTCAGGCCAAACCGCCCAAGTCAGTGCGGATGTTGATTTTACTGCCAGTGGTGCGACGACAACAATGGTGAATGTCAGTCTTACGGCCAGCACAGGTTTTACTACATTGAGCCCAGCAGACCGTTTGTATTTCTACCGTGAACCAGTCGCATTTTGTTTGGTTGACAATGAGCTACGGAGGTATTCGGGCTATGCTCTAGATAGAGCGTCTTTGGAGCATACCTCTCTTGGTCAGGGTGTTAGGGTCGCTGGTAATCTAACTGCGGTGAATTTTGTTGTCTCTTCTCCTCAGCTACAACGCAACGGCTTGGTAAAGATGGAGCTGACGTTTTCTGATAATGGAGAGCAAATTAGGTTTGATCATGATGCACTTATCTACAACACGCCGTAAGCAAAGAGGGAGTGGGTTACTTCTGGTGATCTTCATCATTGTTGTAGTGGTGGGGTTCATCGCAGCTATTGCCAATAGAAACCAAGAGCGTAGCAGTGACCAGCTTATTGCTGCTGTTATTGGAACAAGAGCTGAAATGGCGGCACGCTCTGCTGCCCAGATAGAAATAAGTCGCTTTTACCAAAATGGCAGCTGTCAGGTTGGTGTTCAACAAACGATTAACTTTAACGGAGTCGGTTTATCTCAATGTTCGGCCTCTGTGGTATGCAATGCTTTAGGAGCCTTAGATGATGGTAATGAAGTCTTCCAGTTAGTCTCCACAGGAATATGCCAAGTGGGAGGGTGGCAGTTGCAGAGAGTCATTGAGGTAGGAGTAAGACAATGAGCATTATGAGGAAAATCGTTTATTTCGTCTTTGGGCTAATGATGCCAATTTATGCTTATGCAGTGCCTCAATGTACAGACATCTTTACTGACCCTCCTTCTGGAAACCATTCGGGAAATGGTTTAGTTCCACCGCCGGATGTTATTAATAACAAACTGGGGAATCTTGACTGTTTTCGCTTTAGAGGAAGTAATCTGTGTTGGGAAGGTGTGACATTAAGAACTAGTAATTTTGCACCCGGGGATTACAGCTATTACGCTGGTCGTTTCCAAAATAGGGCTGAGCTCAGCACCAATGGTACAACTACTCGTTTATATTTTGATTCTCTTCAACTAACGAATGCTGAATTAAACCTTAATGGTGATCCCGAGGATTTGTTTATTTATGTTGCTGGCAGTTTGCAGATCACTGGTCAAAACAAGATTAACGGAATCATCTACGTTGCAGGTAGCGTACAAGTTGCCGGCAATGCTGAAATATCAGGGGCTCTTGCTGCTGGAGGAGCGTTAACAACAACAGGTAACAGCACTGTAACGGTTGATCCTGATGTGATAGAAAACGCTGATCTCATCGATATGTGTGAAAACACGACGCTTCCTTTAGAGTGTTTCACCGATGACTTTAATTCAGGAAGTTTGTCTGATTTGTGGGTGACATCGACCAGTAAAGGCTCCTTTCAACCTGGAATTGTCAATAATAGGTTGAGGTTCACTCAAGCGTTGGTCGATCAGGCAACCTCGTCGACGTATCAACGTTTATTCCCAGCCAAGGACAACTTAGTTGAAATTGAGTTTGACCATTTTGCATATGGCGGCTCTGGGGCTGATGGTATTGCAGTAGTATTGTCTGATGCACTAGTTACACCAAAGGCAGGTGCATTTGGCGGCCCATTGGGTTACGGTTTTAAGCCTAATGAGCCTGGTTTTGCAGGAGGCTGGTTGGGTATTGGTATTGACGAATATGGGAACTTCTCTGCTCAAGGTGGAGAGGGGAGTGATCCTGGGCAGCGCCGTCAGTCAGTCGCTCTGAGGGGCTCGGGTTCCAATGAAACAGGGTATCGGTACTTAGCCGGTGCCTGTAATAACGGTCAAACTAATCAGAACAGCAACTGTTTGTCACCGACCGTTGACAATAACAACTCAGGCTCAATCCATCGCTATAAAATCGTTGTAGACTCAAGAGTTAGCAACCAGTCTCAGGTCGAGATCTTCCGTAAAATTGGTAGTGCTGACTGGCAAACGATTGTTGGTCCAATTGATGTCCTGGATAGCCAATACTCACAAGCCGCAGTCCCTGAAGATTTTTTGTTATCTATTGCAGGCTCTACAGGTGATTTAACGAATAATCATGAGATAGACAACTTTCAGGTTTGTGCGCTGAATTCCCGCCCTATAGAAGATCAAATCGATCATTTTCGTCTAACTCATACCGGACAAGGACTCACTTGTAAAGCAGAAGAGGTGACCATTAAGGCCTGCAAAAATGCAACCTGTACTGAGCTATATACTGATTCAGTGACTGCAACTCTTTCTCCGGCGACAGTTGATGGCGGTGGAGGGTGGGTCGGTGGAAATGTAAAAACTTTTTCTGGCGGCTCAGGTACTTTCCAGATAAGAAAGGGCCAGCCAGGGACTTTAACCTTGGGTGTGACGGGCTCGACACCTCCTGCGAGACCATTCTCAACCAACTTATGTGACGACGGTAGTGGTTTCAGTGCAGACAACTGTGATGTGGTTTTTTCTGATAGTGGCTTTGTGGTTGAGGTGCCTGACAAATATGGTGCAGAATCGGTCACAGCTACGATTCAAGCGGTTAAACAAGGTGATAGCGCAACTCAGTGTGTACCTAGTTTTGCTAATGTGACCAAGAGTGTGGATCTTTGGAGCCAGTATCGTGATCCTGTCGCTGGCGTAGATCTGGTTGGAACCCCTAAGGTTTCGGTGAATAGCACAGAGATCGGCACCAGCAGTACTGGGGCCACAAACTTCAATTTGGTTTTTGACAGTAGCGGGCAAGCCTCTGTTAACCTTAACTATGACGATGCTGGTCATATGGATCTCCATGCCGAATTTAATGGGACAGGTGATGAACAAGGGTTAAAACTGGAAGGGAGCGATACTTTTGTAAGTGCGCCTAAGTATCTGACTGTTACCGCTGTAAATTCATCTAGTGGTACCGGGGTTTGTAGTAGTGCGGATACAAGTTGTAGTGTTTTCGCCAAAGCAGGAGGGGACTTTACTCTTAAGGTGACGGCTTACAATCAAGATGATGAAGTGACGCCCAACTACAAACATAGCGGTATAACTCTCACTCATAGTTTGGTTGAGCCCTCAACAGGCAATGTAAGTGCAGGAAGCATCAGTGCTACCTCATACAACCATGTTCCGATTTTGAATGGTACCAATAGTGTGACTCAGTCGGTCTCTGAGGTTGGGGTGTTTAATTTTACGGTTACTCCACCAAGCTCATTTTATGGAAATACGACTAAGACTATTGCCGCAGGCTCTACGGGGAATATAGGACGATTTATTCCTGCGTATTTTGAACTTCCGACGACGTCTACTGATATTCTGAATACGCCAGTGCTGCTGGGGGCTTGTTCTCAATCACCGAAGTTTAGCTACATTGGCCAATCTTTTGGTTATTCGACTAACCCTGCGTTGACGCTAAGCCCTAGAGCCGCTGATGGCTCACCTATTGTTAACTATGTTATCGGTGATTGGTGGCGCTACAGTAATAACTGGGGAAGCCGCAACTACATTGCAGATAATGGTCTGACGATGGCTCTCGACACTGACGCCTCACCGAGTGTGACAAGAACACCTGCAACAGGCAGTACCATGGTGTTAGAAAATGAGATGATTTTGTACACCAAGGAAACGACGCCAATCAATCCTTTCACTGCTAGCTTCCAGCTGGTATTAACTGTGAGTGATGTGACTGATTCCGATGGTGTTTGTTTGAAGTCCAACGATTCAGGTGCTTGCCAAGGTATCAACTTTGATGACGTGGATGGAGCTATGGCCCTTCGTTGGGGAAGGCTGGTTATCAACGATACCTATGGCTCTGAGATCGCAACTGTGAGGCAGCGATTGGAATTGCAACACTATCAAAGCAATCGCTTTGAAACCAATACCGATGATTCATGCACCAGCTTTGGAGCTATTGGGAACTTTGTATTCACATCAGGGGAATATACGGTCGTAACTAACGGTAGCCCTACTCAGCCAGAGGTCAATGCGTCACTAGTTTCTGGTACTGCGAGCAGTGGAGAGTCTTGGATAGAGTTTACTCCACCTGGGTCTGGCAGCACTGGAACGATCACTACTTCTTTTGATATGGATACACAAGGTGTCCCTTGGCTGAGGGATGATGAAGATGGCAATGGTAATTTTGAAGATTCCACTTCAGGACTGACACAATTTGGTCTATACCGAGGGAGTGATCGAGTCATTTGGTGGAGCGAACAGAATTAGAGACAACGAGATTTTTTCGACTTTCGTTAGGAATCTGTTAGAAATTGCGGGTTTCAGCCCATGTTTATAGTTCAATGCCTTGCTGATACGGCAAGGCATTGGTACATTTAGTGCAATTTTCTATCTTCTAATTCTTTCAGGACGAGCGAAGAATATGTTCAAAAAACTTCGTGGCATATTTTCTAATGATCTATCAATCGATTTAGGTACTGCCAACACTCTTATCTACGTCAAGGGACAGGGTATTGTCCTAGACGAGCCTTCAGTAGTCGCTATCCGTCAGGACCGTAACAGAGCAGGCAAAAGCGTCGCTGCTGTCGGCCATGCCGCAAAACAAATGCTGGGTCGTACTCCAGGTAACATCTCGGCAATTCGTCCAATGAAAGACGGTGTGATTGCAGACTTCTACGTTACCGAAAAAATGCTGCAACACTTTATCAAGCAAGTGCATGACAACAGTGTTCTTAAGCCAAGCCCTCGTGTTTTGGTATGTGTACCTTGTGGTTCTACTCAGGTTGAGCGTCGTGCTATTCGTGAGTCTGCACTTGGTGCTGGCGCTCGTGAAGTTTATTTGATCGATGAGCCAATGGCTGCAGCAATCGGTGCTGGCCTACGTGTTTCTGAGCCTACCGGTTCTATGGTCGTTGATATCGGTGGTGGTACTACGGAAGTTGCGGTTATCTCGCTAAACGGTGTGGTTTACTCATCTTCAGTACGTATTGGTGGTGACCGCTTTGATGAAGCGATCATCAACTATGTTCGTCGTAACTACGGAAGCTTGATTGGTGAGGCAACAGCTGAAAAGATCAAACACGAGATTGGTTCTGCATACCCAGGTGATGAAGTTGAAGAAATTGAAGTACGTGGTCGTAACCTTGCTGAAGGTGTGCCGCGTAGCTTTAGCCTAAATTCAAATGAAATTCTTGAAGCGCTGCAAGAGCCACTGACTGGTATCGTTTCAGCTGTGATGGTTGCGCTGGAACAGTGTCCACCAGAACTTGCATCTGATATTTCAGAAAACGGTATGGTTCTTACAGGTGGTGGTGCGCTACTGAAAGATCTTGATCGTCTTCTAACGGAAGAAACTGGTATCCCAGTGGTTATCGCGGAAGATCCACTGACATGTGTAGCACGTGGTGGCGGTAAAGCTCTAGAAATGATCGACATGCACGGTGGCGATCTATTCAGCGAAGAATAATCGAATTGGCCTAGCAAACCGCTAGGCTATTCCGAGCGATTAAGGAACTCATACTCAATGAAGCCGATTTTTGGCCGAGGACCTTCACTTCAATTACGCCTGTTTTTCGCAGTCATTATATCAGCCAGCCTTATGCTGGCTGATAGTCGTTTAGGCGCATTTGCTCAGGTACGTTATTTACTCAACAGCATGGTCGCTCCGATTCAGTATTTGGCTGACGTCCCTCGCACCATGTTTGATGGGGTCTATGAGCGCTTCAATATTCGCAAAGACTTTATGGAGAGCAACCATCAGCTTAAGCGTGAAATTCTACGTCTCAAGAATGATATGTTGCTGTTGGATCAGTATCGTGAAGAAAACCAGCGCTTGCGTAAACTGCTGGGTTCCTCGTTTGTACGAGATGAGCGCAAAGTAGTCACTGAAGTGATGGCCGTGGATACATCACCATATCGTCAGCAAGTAGTTATTGATAAAGGCCAAATAGATGGCGTTTATGTCGGCCAGCCTGTGGCTAACGAAAAAGGGATTGTTGGTCAGGTAACCTTTGTTTCCGCCCATAACAGCCGCGTATTGTTACTTACAGATAGCCAGAGTGCTATCCCTGTTCAGGTTATTCGTAATGACATCCGTGTTATCGCATCAGGCAACAGCAAGATAGACAGAATCAACCTAGACCATATTCCGATCAGCCTCGATATTCAGGAAGACGACCTACTGGTTACTTCCGGTTTGGGTGGAGTGTACCCAGAAGGGTATCCAGTGGCGCACGTGGTGAACGTTGTCCGCGACACTGCGCGTGAATTCGCGGCGATTGAAGCTGAACCTGTCGTCGATTTTGAACGCCTACGTTATTTGCTTCTCATCTGGCCAAATGATTCTCGTCAGGACAAGATTCAACAGGCATTACCAAGTAATATGCAAGAGGTAAGCGGTAATGGCGAATAGTGTATTTAAAGGCAAAATGGTCATTGCCTTTTCGTTTTTAATAGCCTTAACCCTTCAGACTATTCCATGGCCTGGCGTATTGGATGTGCTAAGACCTTCTTGGCTGTTTCTTGTGGTTTGTTACTGGGTGTTGGCATTGCCACATCGAGTCAATGTCGGTACCGCTTTGATACTTGGCTTGCTGTGGGACTTGTTGCTCGGTTCCACCTTGGGTATTCGCGGTATGATGATGTCGATCGTCGTTTATCTGGTGGCGCTTAACTTCTTGGTCTTGAGGAATATGGCCCTTTGGCAGCAAGCGATGCTAATTGGCTTGCTCTCTATTGTTTTGGATGTTCTGATTTTCTCAGGAGAATACCTGATACAGGACATTACATTTAATCTGCTGTCTCTGTGGAGTGGCTTGATAAACTGTATTCTGTGGCCGTGGTTATTCCTGTTGATGCGCAGAGTCAGACGACATTGGCATGTAAGGTAATTGATGATGAAAAAGTTGGTGTTGGCGTCAGGATCACCGAGACGCAAAGAACTGCTATCACAATTAGGTCATTCGTTTACTGTTATTCGAACCGATGTCGAAGAAAGTCAGTCATCAGATGAAAACCCAAAGCAGTACGTCGCACGCCTATCTAAAGATAAAGCGCTCGCGGGGTTAGCGCTCGCAAGTGAAGCTGTTGTCATTGGCTCAGATACCATCGTTGTTTGTGACAACACCGTTCTGGAAAAGCCCGATGATCTGGAACATGCTAAACAGATGCTGATGTCGCTGTCAGATCGTTGTCATCAGGTGATGACAGCAGTGACAGTGGCCAATAAAGAACAACAAGAAACTGTAGTGGTGACTACAGACGTATGGTTTAAACCTTTGTCAGAAAACGAGATAGAACAATATTGGCATACGGGTGAACCATGCGATAAAGCTGGTAGCTATGGAATCCAGGGTATCGGAGGCCGTTTCGTAACGCGTATTGAGGGTAGCTATCATGCTGTGGTAGGCCTCCCATTATTCGAAACGGACCAGCTCTTGCACAAATTCTTATAATTTAAAATTTTGAGGTGCGCCGATGAGTGCAGAGTTGCTAATCAACGTGACCCCGAGTGAAACTCGTGTGGCCATGATTGAAGGGGGAACCCTACAAGAGATCCATGTGGAACGTGAAGCAAAGCGCGGTATTGTCGGCAATATATACAAAGGCAAAGTCAGCCGAGTCCTGCCGGGGATGCAAGCGGCATTTGTTGATATTGGCTTAGACAAAGCGGCATTTCTTCATGCTTCTGACATTGTTCCTCACACAGAGTGTGTGGCAGAGAATGAGAAACAACAGTTTCAAGTCAGAGATATCTCTGAGCTGGTTCGCCAAGGACAAGACATTGTCGTCCAGGTGGTGAAAGACCCGCTTGGCACCAAAGGCGCACGCCTGACCACAGACATCACCTTACCTTCCCGCTACTTGGTCTTTATGCCAGGGGCGAGTCATGTCGGCGTCTCACAACGTATTGAGAGCGAAGAAGAACGCAACCGCCTGAAAAAGGTTGTTGGTCACTACTGTGATGAAGATGGCGGCTTTATTATCCGGACTGCAGCTGAAGGCGCGGATGATACTGAGCTATCTCAAGATGCCGCTTTTCTAAAACGACTCTGGTCAAAGGTCAATGAGCGCCGTTCTAAGTACAAAACACGCTCGACACTTTATGGTGAACTCGGGTTATCACAACGCATTCTACGTGATTTTGTCGGCACTGAACTGACCAAAATACTGGTTGATTCTCGCTTAGAATTTGAGAACCTCAAAGAATTCACCTCAGAATACGTACCAGAGCTGACGAGTAAACTGGAGTTATACGAAGGTGATAAGCCAATCTTCGATATGTACGACACAGAGAACGAAATTCAACGTTCTTTGGAACGTAAAGTGGAACTTAAGTCAGGTGGCTATTTGATCATTGATCAAACTGAAGCCATGACGACAGTCGACATAAATACGGGTGCATTCGTCGGTCGTCGAAATCTTGAAGAAACCATATTCAATACCAATGTTGAAGCAACTCAGGCTATCGCACGCCAACTGCGTCTGCGTAATCTGGGTGGCATCATCATTATTGACTTCATTGACATGCTTTCTGAAGAGCACCGTAAGCGTGTACTTACTTCATTAGAAGCGGCGCTCGACAAAGACAGAGTTAAGACCAATATTAACGGCTTCACCCAGCTGGGTTTGGTCGAAATGACACGTAAGCGAACACGTGAAAGTATTGAACATATCCTATGTTCTACTTGTCCAACTTGTGAGGGGCGTGGAAGTGTCAAAACCGTTGAATCTGTTTGTTATGAGATTCTTCGCGAAATCACCAGAGTTAACCGAGCGTATGAGGCGGATAAATTCGTGGTTTACGCTTCCCCTTCTGTCGCGGATGCCTTGCAAGGCGATGAATCGCACGCATTGGCAGAACTCGAAGTCTTTATTGGCAAGCAGGTCAAAGTTCAGGCAGAGCCTCTTTATATTCAAGAGCAATTTGACGTTGTCATGATGTAGGCTTTTTGTGAACACAACCGCTAGACGCTTAATTCAGGTATTACTGTGGCTATTGGTGACTCTGATGGTCGCCTTAGCTATTGCCATCACAACTCTGCGTATTACGCTGCCACAGCTCAATCGTTTCCAAGATGAAATCCAAACATGGGTAAACAAGGGTTCGACTCTGGATTTTGAAATCGATCAGATTAGTGGTTTTTGGCGTAATACTCACCCCTCCATCTCATTGCAAAATGTACGGGCAAACACCCCGGAAAGCAGTGGGATTCACTTTTCTGCTCAAACCGTTGAAGTTGAATTTGATCTGATTCAATCTGTGATTGATATGCGGCCCGTCATCGCCGACCTGAGTATTCATAACCTTAAGCTGGATATGAGTACTATAGAGTGGGTGCAGTCTGGTGAAAAAACGGCGATGCAACCGCAAGGTGATCAGAAAAGCGTGGTTCAGCAACTGGACCAGCTATTGCTGCGTCAGCTGGACAGTTTCTCATTGGTTGACTCTGAGATCATACTGCAAGGTATTGATGGTTCGATACGAGAGTTGGAAATCGCAAAGCTGTTTTGGCAAAACAAAGGTCAGCGTCATATCGCCGATGGTGAAGTTAGCATTGCGCACAGTAACTTGAACTCAGTGCAAGTTAAAGCGAACTTTGTCGATCACGGTTCCTTAGCTGAGGTGAGTGGTGAGTTTTACTTAGCGGTGGACAATGTACTGGTTACGCCTTGGCTGACTAAGTATCTCAAAACGGAAACCGGTATTGAAAAAGGCAAGGTTAGTTTAAACAGCTGGATCACGTTAGAGCACAGCAAACCAACCAACGCGTATGTTGAATTGGAGCCTTCTGAACTCATCTGGAAAGAAGGCAACGAGCACGAGCTGCTGATTGAGTCAGGCATATTGCAATTGGAGCCTAAAGCGGAAGGCTGGCAAGTGAATGCTCACTCACTTGTGCTGCAAACGGATGGACAACTGTGGCCTGAGCTTGATATTGCTTTCAATTGGCAACCAGAGCACTGGCTGCTCAATGCCTCGCAGCTTGATTTGAAAGCCATTTCTCCATTGGTTAAGTTGGCGCCGGAATCGAAGCAAACTACTAAGCTGCTAGAAACGTTAGACCTTGGTGGTTTAGTGGAAGATATTCGAGTGTCGATGGAAAAAGATAACCTAGACTCTCTGAAATACTCAGCCCAGCTCAGCGATGGCTCTATGAAGCAATGGGAACTGTTGCCAGGTCTGCATCACCTCTCTGCAAAAGTGTCTGGTAACGCCCATCAAGCTAAGGCCAGCGTGGAGATCATTGATGACGTACTGCCTTACGGTGATGTTTTTCAGGCACCATTGAACATTAAGCAAGGTCAGGTAGACATGGTGTGGCAGAACAGCGCTGATGGTTGGAGTTTATGGGCAGATAAAGTCACGGCGGCAACGCCAGATCTTCAGGTGTTGGGCGCATTTCGACTAGATTTCCCTAAAGATAAAAGCCCATTCTTATCATTTTACGCAGAAGCCGATTTATATAACGCAGGGGAAACCTGGCGTTATTTACCCGCATTGGCTCTTGGACGAGAATTAACAGATTACCTTTCCACTGCGATTCAGGCAGGTAAAGTCAATACTGCTAAGCTACTTTGGTATGGTGAACTGGGTGATTTCCCATACCGCAAGAACAATGGCATGTTTCAAGCGTGGGTAGGGCTAAAGAAAGCGAAGTTCAGTTTTGATACGGCTTGGCCACCGATCACTGACTTGCAGCTGGATTTGTTGTTCCAGAATGATTCCATGTACCTTAACTCTCGCAGCGCTACCCTAATGGATGTCAAAGCGACGCGAATTAGTGGGGTCATTCCGGAGCTAGCTCCCGGTGGTCATATTGAAATTGAAGCTAGCGCTGTTGCTCAAGGTAATGCGGTGCGTGACTATATGACAGCATCGCCACTCGTCGATTCAGTTGGCGCGGCGTTAACCGCGGTCATGGTTGACGGCAAAGTGACATCGAGCTTCCAACTTGATATTCCATTCAGTTCCGACGAAGAAGCACGCGCTTGGGGCTACGCTGATCTAGATGAAAATCAGGTCACGATTGAAACGCCTCCCATGACGCTGGAAACGGTGTCAGGTCGTGTTGAGTTCGATAATGACGTCGTCAGCGCAGCTGGTTTGTCTGCGCATCTATTAAAACAGCCCGTAGCGATAGACTTTGCCGGCGAAAATGCCGGTCAGGGCTACGGTGTTAATATCGATGTGGTTGGCGATTGGGATCTGAAACCGCTGACTCCTTATGTTGGTGGGCAGTGGATGGGGCCTTTGGACGGTCATGCGCCGTGGCGTATGGGGGTCGACATTCAACTTAATGATGTTGGCTTCACCTATCAGCTTGATACCAGTGCCGACCTGAAGATGGTAAGTAGTCACTATCCTTATCCGTTGAATAAAGAACTATACCAATCGGGTAAGGCGAGCATGCAAGCTTCTGGCAATCAGGAAAGCATTACCGCTCGACTGCAACTGCCTGGTCTTAAGTATCAAACCGAAATTGATATTCGTCCTGAGACGCCGGTCTTGAAAGCAACCAATCTAATATTGGGTAAGGGTAGCTTCAAAATTAGCCCAGTAGCAGGACATCAGGCTCAGATACGTACAGATAAGTTTGATATCGACCAGTGGGCTGAGTTGTTATCTCGTTCTACCTCCAATACCACTAAAGCGGTGCTTGCCGACATGAACACTCCACAAATTCCTACTCCTGATCGAGTTGAATTGGATGTTGGTGAGTTGACTCTCGCGGGTATTGAGTGGAATGACGTCGATTTCACGGCAAAGCGTAAGAACCTTGACTGGCACATGAGTTTAGATAGTCAGGAGGCGGCTGGTGAAGCGAGCTATATTGAGCCATACGACCTTTCTGTCGCACTCGATAGGCTGCATGTTTATATCCCTGCCTTAGATACTGAATACAAAGACACGACTCTGTTTGAAGCAGGCAAAGATCAGAAAGAACTGATCAGTGATTTTGAACGTTCTTTCCATGAGCAAATTCCAAATATCACTCTCACTATCGATGACTTCTGGCTGCAAGGTTACAAAGTGGGTAAGACACACTTGGATCTGCAGCGCCAAGGGGAGCGTCTAGAATGGAAGAAGCTGTCTTTCCAAAGCGGTGCTAACAAAGTTGATATGAATGGCTCTTGGCTTCTAACGAAAGATCAGAGTCATACTAAATTTAACATAGTGATGTCAGGTGAGAATAACAGTGACGTGATGGAACGATTTGGTATCACGTCGGGTATTCAGAAGGCTCCGTTCGAAATTGACTCTAAAGTGGAATGGGATGGCTCACCATGGTCGATGAAGGTGAATACTCTGCAAGGCCATGTCTCGACCAAGCTGGGTAAAGGCCAAATCTCAGATGTCAGTGGAGCGGCGCGCCTACTGGGTTTATTCAGTCTCGATTCTATTATTCGCAAAATGCAGCTCGATTTTAGCGATGTGTTTGATAACGGTATGGCCTTTGACTCTATCACCGGCAGTGGTGAGATCAAAAACGGCATCTTCCTGACCAATGACATCAAGATGGATGCCGTTGCAGGGGACATGTCGATCAAAGGTCTGGCAAACCTCAACTCACGCACAGTAGATGCAGAAGTAAATTTTGTTCCAGATATCACATCGGGTATTCCGGTTCTCACCGCCTTTGCCGTTACGCCGCAAACCGCGTTGTATGTTTTGGCTATTACCACGGTAATTTCACCTGTGGTTGAGGTCTTTACTCAGGTTAACTACGAAGTCAAAGGCCCGTTGGATGCGCCAGTGGTTAAAGAGCTGTCGCGAAGCAAAGGTGAGTTTAAACTGCCGGAAAATTTACGCGAATCGATTGAATAAGGAGAATCACTCATGGAGCGAGTGGGACTAATTCAGATGACATCAGGGCCAGATGCGCAAGAGAATCTGGCCTATATCCAGCAACAGGTAGTGACTCTCGCTGAGGCAGGCGCGAAGCTGGTAGTGACACCCGAAAACAGCTTAGTCTTTGGCAATCGAGCCGATTACCACACGCTGGCTGAGCCGCTTAATCAGGGGCCAATTCAAAGCCAGCTTTCACAGATTGCAAAAGATGCGAAGGTATTTCTTGTTGTGGGCAGTATGCCAATTCGCTGTGATGATGGTGTGACGACGACTTCTCTGGTCTTCGATCCGCATGGGGCGTTGATTGCTCACTATGACAAGCTACATATGTTTGATGTTGACGTCGCAGATGCGCACCAGCGCTATCGTGAGTCAGAAACCTTCCGCCCAGGCCAACAAATTGTGTCAGTCGATACGCCCGTCGCTCATTTGGGGCTGACAATCTGCTATGATGTCCGTTTTCCACAGCTATACAGTGAACTGGCGCAGAGAGGTGCTAACGTATTGCTGGTTCCCGCGGCATTTACTGCAGTTACGGGAGAGGCTCATTGGGAGCCTTTACTCAGGGCTCGCGCAATTGAAACTCAAAGCTGGGTTATCGCTGTGAACCAGACAGGCGTCCATCCATGTGGCCGAGAAACTTGGGGGCATTCTATGGTAGTGTCTCCATGGGGAGAGGTTTTGGCCAGCTTGAACAAACAACCTCAAAACCTGCTGGTCGATATTGACCTAGACAGAGTCAAGGAAATCCGCGCTGCGATGCCGACTCTCAACCACACCCGGTTCCAAAACCATTTACATGTTTAAGAGCGAAGTATGACAATAAACCAAGTAGAAGACGCATTGCTAAACTCGGCAGGTCTGACCGAGCAGGACATTGCAGAGACCTTATCGAGCATTGCTAGCCGTCAGATTGACTACGCAGATATCTATTTTCAGTCGAGCTGGCATGAATCTTTGGTTCTGGAAGACAGCATCATCAAAGATGGTTCGTTTAACATTGACCGAGGGGTTGGTGTTCGCGCAATCGCTGGTGAAAAAACGGGTTTCGCATACTCAGATCAAATCCAACTTGAAGGCCTGAAGCAGAGCGCAATCGCTGCGCGTGGTATTGCTCAACAAGGCCAAAGTGCTCAGGTGCAGGCATTTAAACGCAGTGACAATCAGCAGGTTTACGCAGCAGTGAATCCGCTCGAAAGCTGGAAGAAAGAACAAAAGACTCAGCTGCTTAAAGAACTGGATGCTTACATTCGGACTAAAGAGCCGCTGATCAAAGAAGTGTCGGTAAGCCTAAGCGGTGTGCACGAGCAAATGCTTGTAGCGGCAACAGATGGTACATATGCTGGTGATGTTCGCCCGTTGGTACGCTTGTCTATCAGTGTACTGGCTCAGCGTGGTGGACGTCGTGAGCGAGGTAGTGCTGGTGGTGGCGGCCGATTTGGTTATGACTTCTTTTTGACGGAAGAGCAGGGTATCAAAGTAGCCTATCACTACGCTGATGAAGCGATTCGTATGGCGCTAGTTAACCTTGAAGCTGAAGCTGCACCAGCGGGTGCAATGCCGGTTGTATTAGGCTCAGGCTGGCCTGGTGTATTGCTTCATGAGGCCGTAGGCCACGGGCTGGAAGGGGACTTTAACCGTAAGGAATCTTCGGTATTTAGCGGCAAGGTTGGTGAGAAAGTCACCTCTGAGCTTTGTACTATTGTTGATGACGGCACTTTGAAAGACCTACGCGGCTCTCTTAACATCGATGACGAAGGGGTGGCCGGTCAATACAACACCTTGATTGAAAACGGTGTTCTTAAAGGTTACATGCAGGATAAGCACAATGCGCGCTTGATGGGTGTTGCACCGACAGGGAATGGCCGTCGTGAATCTTATGCGCACCTTCCAATGCCGCGTATGACCAACACCTACATGCTCCCAGGCCAACATACACCGGAAGAGATCATCTCTACGGTGAAGAAAGGCCTTTATGCGCCAAACTTTGGTGGTGGTCAGGTGGATATCACTTCAGGTAAATTCGTGTTCTCCGCATCAGAAGCGTACCTGATTGAAGACGGTAAGATTACTCGCCCTGTGAAAGGTGCGACTCTGATCGGTTCAGGCATTGAAGCGATGCAGCAAGTCTCTATGGTCGGTAATGACCTTAGCATTGACCGAGGTGTGGGTGTCTGCGGTAAAGCAGGTCAGAGCGTGCCTGTAGGCGTAGGACAACCGACATTGAAGCTGGATTCTCTAACCGTAGGTGGTACTGAGTAATAGCCGCAAGAAATATCGCTATTTAGAAAGGGTTGGCGCTAACGTGCCAGCCCTTTTTTAGTTTCGTAGTTCTTGTTTTCGGTTTGCTATTTTCAGTGTGTGAAGAGAGGTGGACGTGCAGAACGGAGACATTTACTTGAAACAAGTAAGTTGTAGTTAAAAACGAAAAAAGCCAAGCCTTTCGACTTGGCTTCTTGAATATGGCTCCCCCTGCGGGACTCAACGCGGCCGGCTAGGTCTGAGACAAAATCAGGAGCATTAGATACGAAAAAGCCTCATCGTGTGATGAGGCTTTTTCTAATATGGCTCCCCCTGCGGGACTCGAACCTGCGACATACGGATTAACAGTCCGCCGTTCTACCAACTGAACTAAGGGGGAATAATGGTGCCGACTACCGGAATCGAACTGGTGACCTACTGATTACAAGTCAGTTGCTCTACCTACTGAGCTAAGTCGGCGCCTTTTTTAATCAACAAGTTTTCACTCATCGATTGAATATGGCTCCCCCTGCGGGACTCGAACCTGCGACATACGGATTAACAGTCCGCCGTTCTACCAACTGAACTAAGGGGGAATTATTCATTTAAAGAAATGGTGCCGACTACCGGAATCGAACTGGTGACCTACTGATTACAAGTCAGTTGCTCTACCTACTGAGCTAAGTCGGCACACTTTATTCTTTAACTATTGTTCGTGCTAAGCACCAACAACTAATAAATTGTGGTGCCCGGAGGCGGAATCGAACCACCGACACGAGGATTTTCAATCCTCTGCTCTACCGACTGAGCTATCCGGGCGACGAGGTGTATTAAAAGGCTTTTCGCCTTGGAGGTCAACATTAAATTGCAAAAAAAATATCGTTTGTTGTTTTTCTATACTTAATGGGCTGTTTTTGCTCATTTCGGATAAGAAATGTATAGCCAGCAACAGAAGTTATACCCGAGAGAGTAGGGAATAATGGATTTAGATAGCAAAAAAACACCCCTTAAAGAGTGCTTTTCAGTTGTTTAAGCGTCGAATCAGTGCCTAATCCCAAACTGGTTCAGCCTGTTTTCCTAAGCATTAGCAAATCGAGCTACGCTTTTTGCGCGTTTTTGACGGGTTACAGCTGCCTGAATAAATGCTGTATTTCTACATAAAGAATGAGATTACGGATTTATATTGTTTGCGGATCGATGAGATAAAAATCTAAGTGGGGTAGAAAGTCGATATCTGGATGAGAAAGAGGAAAACTGAGCTCTGTGAGTGATTAGATTACTTGAGAGTAGGATTCTTTGCGGAGGGGCGGCTCTGTGCTGAGACATTTCTTTGGAACAAAGCAGGAGCATTAAATACGAAAAATGCCTCACCGTGTGATGAGGCTTTTTCTAATTATGGCCTCTCTGTCGGGACTCAACGCAGGCGGCCAGCTCTGAGACATTTACTTGGAACAAGTAAGTCGCAGTTAAAAACGAAAAAAGCCAAGTCTTTCGACTTGGCTTCTTGAAAGTGGCTCCCCCTGCGGGACTTAACGCGGCCGGCTAGGTCTGAGACATTGCTTTGGAACAAAGCAGGAGCATTAGATATGAAAAAGCCTCATCGTCTGATGAGGCTTTTTCTAATATGGCTCCCCCTGCGGGACTCGAACCTGCGACATACGGATTAACAGTCCGCCGTTCTACCAACTGAACTAAGGGGGAATTATTTGTGTCATCTTTTCAGATGAGCACCAAATAATGGTGCCTCGAGGCGGAATCGAACCACCGACACGAGGATTTTCAATCCTCTGCTCTACCGACTGAGCTATCGAGGCAAAAGAATGGTGCCGACTACCGGAATCGAACTGGTGACCTACTGATTACAAGTCAGTTGCTCTACCTACTGAGCTAAGTCGGCACACTTTATTCTTTTACTAATTGTTCGTGCCAAGCACTAACAATAAAGAAATTGTGGTGCCCGGAGGCGGAATCGAACCACCGACACGAGGATTTTCAATCCTCTGCTCTACCGACTGAGCTATCCGGGCAACGGAGCGCTATTAAACGGATTTTCCGTCTTGCCGTCAACTTGTTTTTAGAAAAAAATTCAAAAAAGTGGTTGAGTGCCGATAATTTAGGCGTTTTTGGCGCTTATGATTTACCTGCGTTAAAATCCTTTTTGAATTTTGTTACTTTTTCGAGATAACGGCGCGCTTCTGCGTTTGGATGTTTTTTCGTCAACGCCCAATAAACCTGATTTGGTTGCAGAGAGTTAAGGTCGCGCATCGCTCGTTTTCTGTCATTACGATTGAAAGTATTGAGCACACCGCCTGTACCACCGTTGTAAGCAGAGATCATGCTGTATTCGAGAGAAGTCGGATGGCGAACATCTTTTAGATAACGATTTTTCAGAATGTAGAAATAAGCGGTACCAGTATCTATGTTGTTTTCTGGATTAAATAGATACTCAGGAGATGGCTGGCCAGATTTCTTCTTCACCAGCTTAAATACATCACGCCCTGCGGTTTTAGGCACGACCTGCATCAGCCCGTAAGCGTTGGCCCAGCTTACTGCATACGGGTTAAAGCTACTTTCTGTTTTGATAATCGCATAAATCAGATCTTCAGGAATACCGTAACGGCGTGAAGCTCGCTGAACGATATCAGCATACTTATAGCTGCGTATCTCAAATTGTTCCTCAACCATCGGAATTTCAACGTAATAGGCTTTTTTGAAGTCGACGTTTTTGACTTTGAGCTTATTGGCAATCAGGTAATCGGCAAATCGGTTTGCTCGCCACGACCACTGAATAGGCTTGTTATCTTGGTCAACGACCTGACGATAAAGAAACGGCTGGCCTTCAAGCTTGATGTCTTTGGAAGAGAATAAGTCGACGTTTGCTGGATCGTCTGGGGTCAGCAGTGTGGTTACAATCGCGTTTTTCAGATGCCCCTTTGGATCGGTTGGCGAAACGGTTTCGATAATAATGGTGCCCTTATCAAAATTGACCTCTGAACGACTGAGATAGTTGTCGATGTATTTGACGTAGTTGCTCTTGCCGGCGAACTTGATTTCCCCGCGTCCCCAACGCTTTTCGATGTTGCCTGAGAAGCTACTGATCAAGGCATCAAGTGCCGCCGTATCTTTCTGAAACTGGCCGGGTAGTCCGGCTAAGTTTTTGGCAAAGCGGTTGGTTGGCTCGTAGTTCACATCATAGATGTTTTCAATGAACTCACGGCTACAACCCGTGAGTGTCATTGCCAGCAAAAAGTAAGCTAACTTCTTCATACCTATCCTAAAAAAATGACATCAAAGCAACGCAGTGATGTCATTTTCTCTATCCTTAACCTAAAGGGCAAATCTTATTCGCTTGGTGGCGTGTAGCCTTCGATATGGACGTCTTTGCCTTCAAACAGGAAGTTGACCATCTCAGTTTCGATCAATTTACGGTGCTCTGGATCCATCATGTTGAGCTTTTTCTCGTTGATCAGCATGGTTTGCTTGTGTTGCCACTCTGCCCAAGCTTGTTTAGAAATGTTGTCAAAAATACGCTTACCTAGTTCACCTGGATACAGTTGAAAGTCCAGACCTTCTGCGTCTTTTTGTAGTCGAGCACAAAATACAGTGCGGCTCATAACGACTCCTTAGAGTTAATCAATATTGAAGTTCAAAAGGCAGGCTTTCCAGTAGTTGTTTTACCGGAGCGGCCAAACCTATCTCTTCAGGTTGCGATAAGTTATACCAAAGACCTTTGTTTGCTTCCATCACCACATCAGGTTGCTTTGATAGGTCTACCAAAATTGGTGTGATATCGAGGTGGTAGTGACTAAAGGTGTGGCGAAAAGCAATCAACTGATCGCGACGTTGAATGTCCTTATCAAGGACGCCACGTATTGTCAGTTGATGATCGAGTTGTGCTTCAGAGTGTTCTGGAAAGCAGAATAGCCCGCCCCAGATCCCCGACTGTGGGCGCTGTTCCAGCCATACATGCCCTTGGTGATGCAGCATAATGAACCAGGTCTCTTTAACTGGCTTTTCTTTTTTCGGCTTTTTACCAGGGTAGTCGAGAGGGTTGCCTTGTTTGTACGCGGCGCAAAAAGAAGACACTGGGCACAGTGTACATTTTGGCTTGCTGCGAGTGCACACCATGGCACCCATATCCATCATTGCCTGATTGTACTTATCGACATCGGTGTCGGGAGTGTGTTCTTCAGCATGCTGCCAAAGCTGATTCTCGACTTTCTTTTGTCCCGGCCAGCCGTCAACAGCAAAGCTGCGCGCCAGTGTACGCTTCACATTGCCGTCTAAAATGGCGTGTGGCTGCTTATAAACAGATGACAATACAGCTGCTGCGGTAGAGCGGCCGATACCCGGTAGAGCGTTCATCTGCTCAATATCGAGAGGGAATTCACCCTGATACTGCTCTGCCACAATCTTGGCAGCTTTATGTAAATTACGCGCTCGTGCGTAATAGCCGAGCCCTGTCCATAGGTGGAGCACTTCATCTTGCTCTGCATTGGCAAGGTCGACGACAGTCGGGAAGCGCTCGAGAAAGCGTTGGTAATAAGGGATCACGGTAGTGACCTGAGTCTGCTGAAGCATGATTTCAGACAGCCAGACACTATACGCAGTTTTATCTTGTTGCCACGGAAGGCTTTTTCTTCCGTAGTCTTCGTACCATTCTAGGATGGCGTTTGCAAAAGGAGTCACGACTTGCTCTGTAATTTTATATTTATTGAGTTAGCTAAAATTGCACCATAGAAACTGTCTAAAGTACAACCGATAAAGAGTAGGGGTTTATTCTGCGAGAAATGACCTAAAATACTTGCACCAGTGTCGATTCTTTGGATAATCACAATCCCTTTAAGTCGAGAGCAATTTTTAGACAGGCAGAATCATGAGTGAAGTGACCACTAACGAATACAATGAAGACGGTAAACTGATACGCAAAGTACGCAGCTTTGTGCGTCGTGAAGGCCGTTTGACCAAAGGTCAGGAAAGCGCAATGAATGAATGCTGGCCGACAATGGGTATTGATTACCAAGAAAAGCTTCTTGATTGGAAAGAAGTGTTTGGTAACGATAACCCTGTGGTACTGGAAATTGGTTTCGGTATGGGGGCATCTCTGGTAGAGATGGCGAAAAATGCGCCTGAGAAAAACTTCCTTGGTATTGAAGTTCACAGCCCAGGTGTGGGCGCGTGTCTTGCTGATGCACGTGAAGCTGGCCTGACCAACTTACGAGTGATGTGTCACGATGCTGTGGAAGTGTTTGCTAACATGATCCCAGACAGCAGCCTAGCGACACTGCAATTATTCTTCCCAGATCCATGGCACAAGAAGCGCCACCACAAGCGCCGTATCGTACAGTTAGATTTTGCTGAAATGGTGCGCCAAAAACTCTCAGTTGGTGAAGGCATCTTCCATATGGCGACAGACTGGGAAAATTACGCAGAACATATGATTGAGGTGATGAATCAAGCGCCTGGATATGAGAATATCGCCGAGGATGGTGACTTTGTTCCACGTCCGGAAGATCGTCCTCTGACCAAGTTTGAAGCACGTGGTCACCGTTTAGGTCACGGAGTGTGGGACATTAAGTTTAAGCGTGTTAGCTAAGTCACCCGCGAAATAAAAGCGAATGAGAAAGCCAACATTTTGATGTTGGCTTTTTTGACCCTACAAGAAAAATAATAAGCCTTTGAAATATAGGTAAGTAATGAAACCGACAAAAGAAATTTTAGCCGACATCCTGCAAGAGGTCAGGCCGCTTATCGGTCAGGGAAAAGTAGCCGATTATATTCCTGCGCTGGCAAAAGTTCCGGCTAACAAACTGGCGATTGCTGTCTTTACTAATAAGGGAGAAGTTATTAAAGCTGGTGACGCCGATGAACCTTTTTCCATTCAGTCCATTTCTAAAGCGTTAAGTTTAACGCTAGCAATGGGGTTGTATACTCCTGATGAGATTTGGGCTCGGGTAGGCAAGGAGCCTTCTGGTCAGGCATTTAACTCTCTGATTCAGCTAGAAATGGAGCAGGGAATTCCACGTAACCCTTTCATTAATGCCGGGGCAATAGTGGTTGCCGATTTGCTGCAAAGTCGCCTGTCTGCGCCGAGACAACGCTTGCTGGAATTTGTCCGTCAGCTGTCGGGTGATACTCATATCTGTTACGACAAGATAGTTGCAGCATCGGAGATGATGCACAGTGACCGCAATGCGGCGATTGCGTATCTAATGCGCTCTTTTGGCAACTTTGACAATGATGTAATCCCAGTACTGAATAACTACTTCCATGCGTGTGCTTTGAAGATGAGCTGTGTCGATTTAGCGAAAACATTCAGCTATCTGGCTAATAAAGGCACTTCAGTACAAACAGGCAAGCCTGTAGTGACGCCTACTCAAACTAAGCAGCTTAATGCTTTGCTGGCAACATGTGGCTTGTATGATGGCGCTGGGGAGTTCGCCTACCGAGTCGGTATGCCTGGTAAGTCTGGTGTTGGTGGCGGGATCATCGCTATCGTACCGGGGGAGATGACGATTGCGGTTTGGTCTCCAGAGCTGGACCCTTCAGGTAACTCCCTCGCGGGTACCAGAGCACTAGAGCTACTCGCTGAGCGAATTGGCCGCTCGATATTCTAAACTTCGCTCCGAGACAGCGGAGACAAGTTTGGAACGATGAAAAACAAAAAGGGTTGACCATGTCGTCAACCCTTTTAAATTTGTTCTAGCCTCTCTAATCCTCTTCCGCCATAAACGCTTCGAGCAAATCGTTCAGGAACAGCTTTCCTTTTTCTGTGATTTGCCAATGCGTATCAGACTCGCTGAGATATTGCATCTCCTTCGCCCAGTCGATGGTTTCCTGAATCGATTCAAAACCCAAGCCAGTTGTATCTAAGAAGTCTTGCTTAGGACAGGCTTCCATCAAACGAAAGCGGTTCATAAAGAATTCAAAAGGGCGATCTTCGCTAGCGACATCGGCTTCACTATCTAGGTAGGGCTTGACCATATTCTGATATGCAGCTAGGTAGCCTCTCGGGTGCTTGACCTTAGTTGTACGGATTATACGTCCATCAGCGAAACTGAGTTTGCCATGCGAGCCACAGCCAATGCCGAGATAGTCGCCAAAACGCCAATAGTTGAGATTATGCTGGCATTGATATTCTGGCTTACTGTAGCCGGAGATCTCGTACTGAACGTAGCCCGCTTCAGCCAGCTTTTGGTGGCCGAGCTCAAAAATGTCCCACAAGTCATCATCGTCGGGCAGAACAGGCGGCTTGTAGTGGAACATGGTATTGGGCTCAATAGTGAGCTGATACCACGAAAGGTGTGGCGGGTTAAGCTCAATCGCCTTCTCCAGATCTGCGAGTGCTTGCTCTACGGTTTGGTCTGGCAGACCGTGCATTAAATCAAGGTTAAAGCTGTTTAAGCCAATCTTGTGAGCCAGTTTCGCGGCATTGACGGCTTCATCCTGACCATGGATGCGCCCTAGACGTTCGAGCTTTTGCTGTTCGAAACTCTGTACACCAATCGAAATTCTCGTCACACCAGCTTTGCGATACCCAGCGAAGCGCTCCGCTTCAATCGTGCCCGGGTTGGCTTCCATGGTGATTTCAATCTCGTCTTTAAACGCGATTCTTTGTTCTATGCCAGCAAGTAGATCAGCGATTCCTTGCGCTGAGATGAGACTAGGCGTCCCTCCACCGATAAATATGGAGTGGAGTGCCCGTGGGTTGGTTTTAAGCTGATAACGCTCGATATCAGTATCAAGGTCCTCCAGCAGAGCAGCGATGTACTCCTGCTCTGGGATGTCGGCTTTTAACGCGTGCGAGTTAAAGTCGCAATACGGGCATTTTTGTACACACCAAGGGATGTGGACATAAAGACTCAGCGCTGGTGGAATCAATTGGCTCATTATTGCTGCTCAGAAAGTGTCGCAAACAACTGCTTAAGCGCTTTACCACGGTGAGAAAGTTGCTTTTTACGTGTTGGTTCAAGCTCTGCCGATGCGCAATTATCTTCTGGAACGAAGAAAACCGGATCGTAACCAAAACCATTGTCGCCCTGAGCTTCAGTCAGAATGCGGCCTTCCCACTTACCGTGGCAGACGATCGGGGTTGGATCTAATTCGTGACGCATTAGTACTAATACACAATGGAAGCGTGCAGTACGTTGCTCCTGCGGAACGCCTTGCATTGCATCCAGCAGCTTCTCTAGATTTTGCTGGTCACTCGCGTCTTCTCCGGCATAACGTGCAGAGTATATGCCTGGTGCTCCTTTTAGGAAGTCGACTTCAAGGCCTGAATCGTCGGCAATGGCCGCCAATCCAGTTTCTTTCGCTGCATGACGCGCCTTGATGATGGCGTTTTCAATAAATGTTGTGCCAGTTTCAGCTACTTCTGAGACATTAAATTCGCTTTGTGCCACGACATCGAAACCGAAATCTGCCAACAGATCAGCCATCTCACGAACTTTGCCCTGATTACCTGTCGCTAGGACAATTTTTTGTGCATTCATAATCTTGTTTGTGCCTATATTGGGAAGGGCGTTCAGCCGTTACTCTTCCACATAAAATTTCTGGGTGAACTTTAATCTGCCAGTGCCTTTATTACCAGCATTAACATCGATATTGAATGTTAGGTTTTCCTCGTCCGAAATAGGGAATTCAGCGAGGTAATAAATCGCAGAGCCTTCTTTAATTTCGCGGAACTCAAGTGTCTTAGTTTGGCCGATTAAGTTTTTAGCGCTGCCACTAACTTTAGCTGTTATAGGCGGTTTACCAGCCTGATAATTATCTAACACACTGATATTAATGATCGCTGAGTAGCCGTTTCGTTTCAGCTCATAGCTGCGCGCGACTTGCGGAGTTAGGAATGTGGAGTTAAATGCGGAGTAGTGAACTTCGACATCTTTGATGGTTTTAAACTGACCCGCCCATGTGGGTAGGGCTAAAAGACTGGCCAGCGCTAACGTGATCCATTTTTTCATGATGCTTCCTTAATGGCTTACTACAGAGGAAAAGAGCAGCGTAAATGATACGACTACATGCTTATAATTTTTACGCCTGATCATACGTTTGGATCCTCACTCTGTGAAGGTTTTTAGATGATCAATGGAGACTTAGACCAACCCTCCACGAAAAAAGGATCGCCTTATTAGGGGAGCGTGTGGCTCTAGCGACAGAACATCCTGAACTGATTACCGCGAGTATCACGGCTGAAGGTGTGCAATACGGCGGTATCATCGGCACGGCCATTCCGGTGGTCATGGGGCAATGGGAAACCTTCAGCAACGAGTTCTGCTAATGCAGGAGTATCAGACCTTAATTGTGGCCGTCGTCAGCGTCTTATCCAGTGGGGTAGGCGTTGGCGTAACCCTGAAAACTGATGTGAAATGGTTACGCCTAATGATGGAAAAAATGGATGAAAGACTGACGCGTTTGGAAAACAAAGCCACTCTAAGTGGAAGGCTTTGTTTTTAAGAGTGCAATTGCACGTGCTTTATTACTTCGGTTACTGTGCGTAATGTATTATCAGGTCTAAAGCCTCTTTGGAACATTCCATTTATCATTTCGTCCCATATTTGCTCATTTTCTTGGGAAGGAATGTAAATATCTGAATTTATACACTCTTGAGCTATCAGCACAGTAAACACTTCATAATGCTTGGGTCTTCTTCTAAGCTGGCCTTCCAGCTCTGGGATTTTAGGAACGCCATATAATAAACCAACTTCGCTTGCAGTGGATTGATTAATAAGCATTTTATCTGCTGTGACTGGCTCTAAAACAGCCATCAATACAGCGGTCAAGTATAACATTGAGTAACCAAAAATTTTGTCTTGGTTAATAATCTGATCATTGAGTGTATGTAACACTTCTAAATGACGAACTATTGCTTCTACGTCTCTCAGTGATGTGTCGTGGCAATGTAGCGCTTGTTGCGCCAAGTTGAAAAATTGCTCTCGATATTGCCCGTTGAGGCAAGTATTTTGTAGTACATCACTTTCAATTACGCGCTTGCGGTAATACACATACGAGACTGACCTGCTATTACCAGCATCATCTATGGCGTTGTAGAGTAGTTTGGGCAATGTAAGTCTGTAGTTTATGAATTTATCCAAGTACTTTTCTGCAGCGACTCTATTTCCATAGCAATGTTCTACAGAAGCCTGTAGCTGTTTCGTGTTAGTTACCAATAAAAACTGTACATTTTCGACACTAAAGGTGTGTTTAATTACTTCTAGCATGTTTACTGCGTAATCGGGTTTACATCTGTCTAGTTCATCTATGATCACCACAATAGGTTTTTGGCGTGATATAGAGCGAAGAGTATCCTGAAGCGCGTTCATGCTTGCTTCTGCTTCAATGTGGCTTTTGAGCAAGCTCTCAACAGATGCTTCTATTGCTGAATCAGTAGCGTTTTGAATGTCTTTATCAAACTCATCGAGCATTTTGTCGGTGTCTTGGCGTAAGATGTGACTCACTCCTGCTTTCAATGAGGCCTTCAAGCCAAACCTGACTGCTGGTAGAATTTTATTGATAACTCTTTGCCTTTGGCCTGATTTCTCCGGAACCAGTTTCAGTATCTCAGCCATGACTGACAAAAGAGGCTCATTCGCATGGTCCGTTTTGAATGCATCAATGTAAACAACAGAGTTTTTATCCTCATTCTTCAGTAAATTACATAGCTTGAGGCTAAACTCAGTCTTACCTGTTCCCCATCCCCCGTCTATTACGAATGGTGATATCTCAGCAGGGCTATCGATAAGTGTTATTATATTTTGTGCTATGTTCTGTCGAGAAAACTCGTCTCTCCATTCAAATGTTATATTTTCCAAGTTTCACCTCTTATCTAAATGCTTGCAGTAATCTATACAGGTTGAAATTTCCGTACTAATTTATCGCCCTAGTTTTTAGTCAGTAAAATTAATGTCTTAAAATAAATAAAGGCCATCACAAGAAGACTTATACAACCTAGTAAAACAAGGCTTTTCTAGGCTGTATAAGGGCTTGTAGAGCTGTTTATATTTACATGTATTCGAATTTAAACAGTAAAAGTGGTCAATTTGTGGATCTTGCTAATGGGTTGAATTTAAGAGCGTCTTGTAAGTAATCAGGAGCTAAGTGAGCGTAAGTCATGGTTTGTTGAATCGTCGCATGTCCAAGGATTTTTTGTAGGGCCAAGATGTTCCCTGCATTCATAATAAAATGACTTGCGAATGTATGTCTAAGAACATGGGAAGCCTGTCCTCTGGGAAGCTCAAACTCGCATCTTTTTAGAACAGAGTAGAAGTTCTGATAACAATCCCTAAATAGTCTACCGTTACTACCAGATACGATTTCTTTCTCTAATTCCTGACTTATTGGGACTGTTCTGTTCAGTCCATTTTTAGTATCAACGAAGGTAACACGGCCTTTGACGACATTACTTCCTTTTAGAGATTCAGCCTCTCCCCAACGAGCGCCTGTTGCAAGGCAAAGCTTAGCGATTTTTAACGAATCGCCAGACAGTTCTGCTAATAATGTGTCTATTTCTTTATGAGAGAGAAAGTGCATTTCTTTTGCTCTCGGACGCTTAACTTTGAAACCTTTTGTTGGATGGGGGCTATGGTATTCCTGCGCATCAATGAGAACAGTAAAGATGTTACTTAAGCACATGAACTTTCGGTTGAAAGTAGTCATGGCTTTGTTTTCCTCTAGGTGCTTCGCTCTATAGTTGGCAAGGAGCTTGTGCGTAATTTGATGTGCTTTTGGGTAAGATAGTTCTCTATCTATTTGTTTTAGAATTCTCAAGTAGGTAGTGGCAGTCTTTTTGGACTGCCCTTCATATGTCCACCATAGCTCTATCAATTCGGTAAGCGAGCGTCTATCTGTGGGTTTTTCTAACCACTCTTTATTGTGAGCTGTGGCTAGAATGTGTTTTTCATACTGGCTTGCCTCATACTTAGTATCAAACTTTCTTCTATATCGCTTTCCGTCTCGACCTTGTGGGCGTATATCAACAAGGTATTTATCTCCCTGTTTCTTTACACTCATAGGTTTTTAACCACTTGGCGAATTCGGCCATTTACATTTAATCGCCCTAAATCTTCCTTGGGTAGCAAGAAATCATTGTGGTCAGGGTTATCGCTGATGATGTGATAGCCTTGGGTGGCCATATCATAACGTAAGCGTTTTACTAGCAACTGATTGTCTAAAGATATAGCGTAGACACCATCATAAACACCAATCTGTTCTTGGGTATCCACTACTAATAAATCACCGTCCATTAAGGTCGGCAGCATTGAGTCACCTTTGGCTCTAATGGCACAGGTGTTTTCTTTTTTTAAGCCCAATCTATTCAGGTCCTCAATTAGAATAAGATGTTCACCGATGATTAGGTCATCGTGGTGGAAACACCCACAACCTGCGCTGGCTTCAGCTGAGTACATTGGAATAGTTTCAAAATCGCTTGATGACAAGTATTTTGCCTTTTCAAACGAAACATTCTCGGCACCAGCTAGCCAATCTATGTTCACTCCAGTCGCTTGAGAAATTTTTATGAGTGACTCTAGTGTCGGTGAGGAAGTTCCATTTAGGTACTTACCCATCACACTCTGCGAGATGCCGCACTTCTCAGCAAACCTTCTGCCAGACAGCTCCCCTTTGATTTCGTTTAAACGATTAGAAAAACTAATGTCATAGCTCATGAGTGACCTCGTTGTGTTTTACAATGACCTTTAAATGATTCATTATGAGTTTGGATTGAGTCATAAGTCATTCGAATACATTCGAATGTAGAGGTAAAGATAACATGTTTAGTCAAATGCAGCCATATGTGCCCTATTTGCCAGTCGATGAGTTTGCTAGACGTTGGGGAGTGACTCCTCAAGCGGTCAGAGGAATGGTTCATGAAGGTAAGCTGCCTATAAAGCGAAAAAAGCGTGGTGAGAAGAAGGTGTATATCAATATGCTTGCCTTGTGGGAACACGCTCGTCAGGACATGGAAGAACAAACTAAAGACAGTTTCTTTAGCGTTTTTTAAGGGGGACATATGCCAACTGTTAATGGTCTTGCCATCTTGGAAAAAATCAAAGCTGAGCACTTTCCTGAAGGCTATCAAGCTCATACCCAAAGCGGTAAAGACTACCGTTTCAGTCGTAAAGGGCAGGCGGAGTTTAAACGTGCCGCTCGACTCCAAATGGCGCGCTTGTCTTCCACGGCGATGGGAAAAAGCTCATGAGTCGCAATACCAAATACGAAGATGCGCGCAAAGCTCAGGGACTCAAGAAAAAGACACTTTGGATCCCCGCCAACATGGACAGCGAGTTTGAAATGTTGGCGAATGCTTGTTGCGAGTATCGCCACCTGACCTTCAACACGTTGCGCGATACCAAATCCGGTAAGTACGTTTCCCTTGAAAACCTATAGCCCGTCACTGGTGACACAATGAATACGCAAGATTTGCTGTATGTGGGCGGCGCAGTTCGCCCACTCGATAAAATCCTAAAAACGAATGCCTGCTACGAAGCGGGTTTTTTAGGTTCCAATTTTCAGGATTGGGCTGAAAATGAGAACCAAAAAATCCGTGATAAAGCCCGTCTGCATTACGTTCAGACCAAACACATCCGCGAAGCGGCTCGCGTCAGCGAGGAAAGTATAGGCTTGTCCAAGGCCGCAAAAGTCGGCCAACAGCGAAAGCGCGTGAATCTGCTGGCGAAATCGATCCACAAAGGCGCTCAGCGGGCGCTAGAGCAGGGCTCTTTAAGAGAACGTGAAGGGCTCGAAGGACAAGACAACTTTGACACGCTATATGCGCTGACAGAGCGAAATTCGCCGCGCGTTCTTCCTCTAAAACATGAGCTAGTCCCGAGTTTTACCCGCGAAATTATACCGACATCGCTGCACATTCAGCACCGAAAGTGGACGGGAGAGTATCGCGGTCAGGTGGTGGTGCAGACGCCTGCCAGTAATGCCCCTGATGCTAATGCCGGAGAGCGATTCACGGAGAGACTGACCAAGCGCGCCGTGAGTAAGATTTTTGAGTCCGGTGCGTATGTGGCGCAGTGCCATGAGGGATTCACAACGTTTATCACGCCAACATTCAGCCGTGAGCAGCGCATGGCCTTGTTTGGCGCGATGTCTGAAGCCGAAGGGCGACCATACACGCCTGTGACGTTCGAGCGGGATTTGGGTGACTTGGTGTATGGCAAAGATGGCCCTTATACCTTATTGCCTAAGCAGCCTTTCAAAATAATGAAGACTTTGGAAACCACCATTGGCCGTGAAATGTCGCGCCTACTGAGTGGCATGAAAAAGATGTATCAGCGCGGCTGGGATACTTCCGAAGGGGAAAAGGTCGACCCGCACTACAAAGCGATGCCGACCATGTTTGGCCCTGACCGTGACAAAGCCGACTTTCACTATATGTGGGTGGCCGAATGTCCGATGAACGAAGACGGTGAACCCAATCCGCATGTGCATTTGATGGTGCGTTGGACGGTCGAACGTGAGCACTTTGATGACTGGGCGGCGCGAATTGAATCGCTTTGGGGTCATGGCGTGGCGAACATTCAGCGCATCAAGCAACCCAAAGCCGCAAGCACTTACCTGATTAAAGCGATTGGCTACGCGGCCAAGGGAGGTAATGCAGACCAAGGACTGATTCGCGGTAATCGCTACGGCCTTGCGAAATGTTCCCGCGCTCCGGCATGGGAAACGCTTGCCACCTTCGACACAGACAATATCACGGCGGTTATCAAAGAGCTGGGTTACAAGCTGGAGCAATGGAAAGCCCCACAGGAACGCGCACTACGCCGCGTTCAGGCCAAGAAAAAGCAGACGGTGAAGGCGCTATCCATCGCTAAGAATCAGCTTAGACCGGAAAGCACGCTTAAGAAAATGGAGTCCGCCATCATTCGCCATGAGCGCGCGGCCTTAAAAATCAGTCAGGGCATCAAGTCCCGCGATATGGCCGTATCGAGCAAGAACCGTTTTTCCATCACCTTCAGTGGCGACGAAGCCAAAGCCAGAATGGATGAGTTTCTGTTCTGGGCGGCGGGTGCGCGCGGCTGGTCGATGAACCTTAGCGGAATGCCCTTTGAAGAAACGTTCAACGGCGAACCCATCAAGGTATTCAAAAAGCCGGATTGGCTCGACTGCACCGATATTAAGCGCCAAGCGGATGACCGTTATCAAGACCAATACCAAGCGTTTTTAGATAAACGCGCTTATTGGCAATCGGTGCTGGCCTCTTCACCGATACCCGAACCCGATGAAAACGAAATCGCCGCAATGCTCAACGAGAAATACCAACTTTTAGGCACGGGCTGGCACGTCAGGCAAGCCCCCAAACAGACAGAGAACAGCAATGAGTGACAACACCCTACAAACCCGAACCACCGAATTACTGAATGAAATGGATTTGGAATCCAAAGCCTATAAACCACCTATGGGGTTTGGCTTTATCAAGCCATGGCTAACCAAAACCATTTGGCTATTTAAAGCCTTTAATACAAGGCTCAGCGCATTAGAGCAGGAGGGACACTAATGGAAAACGAAATCTTAGGCTATGTGGTATGCCATACCTGCAAATCACCCAAAGCCATTAAACAAGGAAAAGGTAAGCGCAAAGCCTTTGTTCATGGCCGTTGTCAATGTGGGCCGGACACCCGAACGGGTGCAGCCATGCAAGCGGAAATGAACGCCTATAAATCACTGGAAGAAGTGGAAGCAGAGATTGAGGCGTTAACCGCGCCTAAACCGGAGGTGATTCCGGTTGTGAATCAAAGGGAATCGAATCCCAATCAGGAAAGCCAATCCGAAACCCAATCAAAGCCAATCAGTACCGCGAAATGTGTTGGTGCGGGTGCGGTGCTTGGGCTCGTGTTTGGTGGTGTGTTTAAAGTCTTTAAAGCGGTGGCATAAATGGAAAATCAAATGGAAATCGAACAACTGGAAAACATCGAAGAAGTGCATAGCGAAGTAGAAGAAAAAGCGCTGTTGGCTGAACTGGATGGGGAAGATTTTGACCCGAGTACCGTCACGGCCAAAGTGGACGCTGACGCCGCTAAACTGGCAGCGGGTGAAGCGTCGGCCATGATGGCCCTTGGCGTGACCGAGCAGTTATTAAAGCAGTTCGCGCACCAAGACTTTGCCTTTGATGAAGAGCAGGCCAAAGGGGTGGCAAGTGCAGCGGCTCCCTTGTTTGTGAAATATGGCGGGGAGCTTCCACCATGGCTGGCCGCTTACAAGGAAGAGTTTGCTTTTGTGGTCGCGGCGGGTGCATTGAGCTTTACTTCGTTTAGCCAAATCAAAGCCCTTAAAGCCATGGACGAAGAGAAGGAAATCAACCCAGAAGAAGAGCAAGCGGAGGAAGCCCAATAAATGCAGCCGATTAATGCCAATAATGCCCTTAAGAATGGGCATGTGTTTGCGGTTGGTATGAGTGGCAGTGGCAAAACCTCTGCCGCCAAAAAGCTCTTCATCAAGGCGACTGACCAAGTCGCCATTTTTGACCCTGTTGGCGATTACACGGGCAAGCTGGCAGGGCGAGTGGTGAGAAGCTATTCCAACCTTAAAGAATTCGCTTCGGCCTTGATGGCCGGACGCAAGACCAAGCAGGGTTTCAAGATTGACTACCAACCGACACACGAATCCACACCCAAAGACTTCGATCTCTTTTGCAAGGTGGTTTGGAGTCAGGGTAATGGTAAACACGCCAAAGCCCTCAAAGTCATCTGTGAAGAGGTGGCCGAGCACAGCGAGAACGCAGGCAAAGCAACGGGCTATCACGGCAAGATATTGCGCTTAGGGCGCAAGTTTAACCTGCACACCATCAACCTCTTTCAGCGCGGTCAGGAAGTCTCAAAGACCATCATTGATAATTGCCAGCGAGCCTGTGTGATGATGCAAAAGACTAAAGCCAGCGCCATCTATCTGGAGAAGATGACCGGAATCGATGCCAACCAGATTAACGAACTGGAAGAGCTTGATTATTTACTTCAGAACGGGAAGTCATACACAAAAGGAAAATTGAAATGGTAAATTTTGGCTATGCGCTTGAATTTAAACGGAGCCTTTTCTACGGTTAGAGAGCAACATTATAAACATAGCCATGTTATTAAAAACGCTTAAGCTGGTTTCTAAAGTGCATTTGTCGGTAGTCCTTTCCGATTGAGTGCAGGACTTTTGACCAGTTTTTTTTTGCCCAAATCCCGCCTTTTTGTGACCCAAAGCCCAACTATTCCCAACACATTCCCAATCCCTATTAGGTATCGATTGGCAATCCAGTGCTTTAGTAATGACCGCCTAATGTTGGGCGGTTTTTTATTAAAGGTTATACATGGCAGGTTTTACACCAAAGAAACTACTGGTTATTGCTGGCGTTGCGGCTCTGGTTGCAGCGGGTGTGGTTTGGGCATCAAACAACGTTGATGCTGTTGAAGACCAAATCGGTTAAGGGAGGCGATTCAATGACAGCGCCAACCAAACTGAATTCATTCACTGGTACGGGTTACGGTGAGAAAGCCTCACTGACGATTCCAGTCGGCCCGACTTACGAAGAAATTTTTATTGAAACCAATCTGAACGCTTCACAGCTTCAGCGCGTTTCGATTTCCCTCAATGCGGATGAAATCATTGTCCTTGATGGCGACATGATGAAAAAACTCGAAGCCTACAAAGGTCTGACCCAGACCGATGGCTTTTTTACTATTCCGCTTTCAGACATCACGGCCAAGACCAAAAACGGGGTGCGTTACACGGGCCTTGTGACTGAGCTTGGCGACAACATCACCCTAGAGGTGGAAATTGCGGACAACTCAAACGCGAACCCGCCAGCCATCAAGCTGCAAGCATGGGCAACCGTTTCAGCGCGTCAGGATGTGCGCGTAGTGGTGCCGAAAATCAAAAAGCAAACCATGCAAGCGACCTCAACAGAAAACGAGTTCTTAGAACTGGTGTCTGGTCCGCTTCAACTGGTTCGCCGCATGCACTTCATGAGTGACCAAGTTCACTCACTCCAGATTTACCGCGACTTTGTGAAAGTCTTTGATGCGTCGAAAGGCTTGGAAGAGATGCGCGCCAAGCGTAACCGCCGTTTCTGGCAAGCGGGCTGCTTCCACTTCGACCCAATTATGCGCGGATTCTACATTGATGAGCTGTTCCCGACCATGCACAGCTCTGAGCTGAAATTCACGGTTAAGACCAACAAGCCTGTGGGCTCGATTCCTATCATCGTCGAATCGGTGGAAGTGGTGCGCCCTGACTTGGTTTCCAAGTAGGGGGTGATGATTGTCGTTTTTAGATGATTTATCCGATTTTGGCTCTGGCCTGCTGGATGACGTTGGGGAGGGGTTTGGCAACTTAGTCACGACCGCGACCACAAGCGACACATCCAAGAATGCAGGCACCGTGCAGCAGCCGCAAGCGCCTGTGAAGGACAACCATGGTAATGCCGTTACTCGTCCACAAGGCGGAGGAATGGATAACAAGACCATGTTCATGGTGGGTGGCGGCGTGCTTTGTGTTGTTGCGCTGCTGGGTATCGGCATTGCGGCCAGCCGCAGTTAAGGGGGCACCATGCCAGTCATGTTAGTACCCATTATCGCGGGTGGTCTGGGCTTTGGAGCGGGATTTTGGTCCGGCTCTGGCGCAGGCAAGTTCGTCAAACTGGCAGTGATTGGGGGCGGCTGCTATGCCGCTTACCACTTCACTAAGGGGGCAAAATGATCCCATCCATTGGTGGCCTGAGTAATTCGGGCTCAATGCCAATCAGTGCGAGTGGTGGCATGGCGGGACCATCCACCGCCACGGCGCGCAATTCTATTGGTGGTATTCGTAATGGCTCTATCAACTTTGGCGGCGGTCCATCGTCATGGTTGCCATGGGTAGTGTTGGGAACGGGGGCAGTGCTATGGCTCATCAAGCAGTAACCATCACGTACTTAGGCGCGACTCGTAAAGACTTGGCGTATCACTTAAACGAGCTTAAACCCGCTTTCAATGGTTCAGACAGTGCCAAGGCGGAATGGCTCGACATGCTGGAAGGGGTGAAGTCCGGTCAGGCGTCGATGTACCTCATCAAGTCAAAGGGGGTATTACTTCGCTTTGTAGGGCGTGTCACTGGTGACGCTTACCACATCAACGCCATGGTGGGGAAAGGACTCAGCCAAGCTGCGCCTCTCATTATCGAGCGCTGTGTGGCGATGGGTTATCAGTCGATTACCTATCACACCTACCGCAAAGGGATGGGGCGCATCTTATCGGGTTTTGGCTTTGAGCTGGACAAGCAAATCAGCAAGACCGAGCAGCGCTACCAGTTAGACCTTGGAGGTGCGCATGGGTAAGGGAGGCAGCAGCAATAGCACCAACACGACCACAACCACCAACGTCAGCGGCACCAATGCGGTGAGCGGTGACAACCTTGGTGTGCTGTTAAGTGGCGTGAATGGCTCCACGGTCAACATCAAAGCCACCGACCACGGCGCTGTGAGAGCGGCCGCAACAGTCACAACCAAAGCACTCGATAGCAATGTCGCCGCCATCAAAGAGGCGAACGAGCTAAGCCGAGAGGCGGTAAAGACGAATGAAAGCGTCACCAAAGCCGCCATGGCATCGAATGAGAACGCGATAGAAAAAGCGCTCATCTTTGGCCGTGACTCGATGGCCGCAAACAGCGAAGTCAATCTTCGCTCACTGGACACCATGCGAAAGAGCAGTGAAGAGGCGATTTCGGCGGTGAAATCCATGGCGGAGCAATCTGGAACCAGCGCCCGAGCCGCCATTGCGATGGCCGAAGAAACTGCATCACGCAGCCAGACAGGCAGCGCGAGCGACATGCGAAAAGTCACCATAGCGGTGGCGATTGTTCTGGGGCTGGCGGTTACCGTCGTCGCACTAAAGGAGAGCTAATGAGCAACCTAACATTACAACCCAAAGAAATCCGCCAACACTCGGTAGGCAATGACCGCTTTCTGATTGTGCGCTCGGCTACCCGTTATATCTGGGTAGTGAGCGACAGCGGCGAGCGTATCCGTGTGGAAGGCGGCGACAGGCTCGACATTAGCCTGTTTAAGCAAATCAGTGTGGAGAACCCGCACCACCTTGTGGTCACGGTGGAGTATCAATTTACCCGCCGTGACCTCAAACCTTCGGGCTCTGGCACGGCCGCGACCGAAACCAAAGCGCCGCAAGAATTTGCCACCGCGCCGCACATCACGATAGCGCGGGGTGAAAAGTCGCTGCTGGTTCCGGCCAATGGTCTGCGGGTGGAAGTCCTCATCCAGAACATTAGCCAGGTCGAAGGCGAGGCCATGATAGGTGATGTGAATGTCGCCCCTGATGTGGGTTTGCCTGTGATGGGGAATCGCCGCAATCCAGCTGGCCTCACTATCAATGGCAGTGGGGATTTGTGGGCCTACAACAACAGCGAAACCCCTGTGACGCTCGCGGTGATGGAGGTGCGCCAATGAGTGGCTTCTTTCCTCGCCGCGCTGAAAGCTCAAAGGATGCGCTGGCTGAAATACTGGAAAACTTAGCACCCGCTCAAGCGGAGTCGATGAGTTTGATTCAACACCTGATGAACAATCAGGTTCAAATGGGCTCGATGGTGGTCTCTTTGGCGCGCCATCAGGCCACAGAATTGGTGAATAACAATGACAAATGATTTTTCACAGGTCGGGGAGCTGGTCACTGAAACCCGCAAGCTGCTCGACAGTTTAACGGGCGACCTTGCCAACCGTTTTGTGCGCGCTGAGACCAAGACCATTTTGGTGGGCGGCGTCTGGGAGAAGTTCTATCCGGTGTTCATCCCTGCACCCAGTGCGGCGCGTCTGAACCACTTGCAGATTTTCCGCTCTGAACCAGACAAGGACAAAAACGGCATTAAGCATGAAGACGGTGCAATGGGCAGGGACACGGTAGGAGGTGCCACGCTGGCGCTGAAATACGTCACGTGTGATGTGAAAGTGCAGCCTTATACCGAAGTGGTGTGCAACATGTTCACGCCCAACTATACCCCGTTTGTGGCTCGGATTCGGAACTGCGATTTGATGAGTGGCATGGTGGTTTGGCTTCGCGGGGGCAATGTCACTTACGAATACACGCAAGACTCGATGATGGTGGACATTCCACCTGTTAATGAAATCAAAGTCTTTCCCCGCTTCCCTAATCAAGGGATACGTGTGGATGCAGGGGTGTATCTGGAAGGCTTTCGAGTGGATGGAGCGGATTTCTACCCGACTAAGGATAAGCACGAAACGGCCATGCCAAAACCTGATGGGAGCGACACTGAATGGGAGAAATTCCGCTAACACGGGAGGTTTGCCATGGTGTCGAAAACCGTTATTGCATCAATCATCGTTTTAGGGGGAATAGGCTATATGACCTACCGAGCATCACTACCGCGCGGCGTTCGTAACAACAACCCGCTGAACATCCGTGAATCGGATGGTGACAAGACCGAGTGGAAAGGGGAAAGCGCCCTTGATATCGACAAGTCATTTGAAGAGTTCACGCACCCTGTTTATGGCTTTCGCGCAGCGGCGCGCATCCTTCGAAGCTATGAACGCCAAGGGTACAAAACGCTGACTCAAATGATTCACCGTTTTGCACCGCCAAGCGAGAACGAAACTGACCTGTACGTGAAACACGTCAGCCAGTGGTCAGGCATTGGGGCCAATCAGCTTGTGGATGTGAACAACCAAGAACAGATGGCCAAGCTGCTGCATGCGATGAGCCGCAAGGAAGTCGGCAACTACTACGGCATCAACATGGCGCGAGAAGGGGTTGCCATGGCATGAGCAAAGCAGACGTAAAGAAAATTGCCATCACGGTTATAGGCGGCGTACTGGCCGCCTATGCCATTCAAACTTTGAAAAGGAACAAACTGTTATGAAAGCACTATTGAAAAACACATTGAATATCGACTTAGACCAACCGTCCACGAAAAAAGGGATCGCCTTACTGGGTGCGGGTGTGGCATTAGCTACTGGTCATCCAGAACTGATTACCGCGAGTATCACGGCGGAAGGGGTGCAATACGGTGGCCTTATCGGCACGGCCATTCCGGTAGCGATGGGGTTATGGGAAACCTTCCGTAATGAGTTCTGCTAATGCAGGAGTATCAAACTTTAATCATTGCTGTAGCCAGCGCACTATCCAGCGGGATAGGCGTTGGCGTCACACTAAAAACAGAAGTTAAATGGCTGCGCATCATGATGGAAAAAATGGATGAGCGTCTAACACGTTTAGAAAACAAAGCCCCTAGTTAACGGGGCTTTTTTGTGTCTGATTTCCAATATTTCAACTCAGTGAAAACGTACATGTAGAGCATCAGTAAAGCTGGGACTAAAAAGAAATTCCACATTTCAGAGCCGATGAACAGTGAAGTTGTACTCAATTCGAAATCTATAACATTGAAAGCGATAAGCGTACTTAGCAGTATTTCAATACCTAATATGCTCCCACTTGAAACAAGCAAGGTTTTGGCTAGTTTAGGACTAATAATATCTCTGGCTGTAAGCGCAGCGAGCCCTAATGGGAAAACAAGCAATACTAGCTCTAGATAGATGACCATTTACTCTCCTTATCTTGGGTAAAAATCTCCGCCTGTGACTCTTAAACTTAAACATGAAGAATGCAAAAAATTGACTTTTTACTCTCTGTATTTGCGGGTGGAGTGTTTTTCTGGAATCAGTTCAAAAATGATATAGACATAAATAGTTAAGACTGCGGGGCCTGTTAGCATGTTCCAGAATTCCGCTCCAACAAATATGCTAGGCTCAGGAAATGGGATATTTATTATGTGAATAGCCATCAACCATCCAGAGAATAGCTCTGTAACGAGCACAAGGAAACAGAAGTATAAAGCCACCCTACCAAACTTGTTGTAGCGTCTTACACGATTTCTTACTACTAGAATAGCTAAAGGAACTAATATAAGAACTACTTCAAGCAGATAAATCATGTGGTGCTACCTTTCGATTATTACATGTAACCCTAGACCGCTTAGGATGGGAATGTCGTGACGTGCGTATGATATCAATGTTTTTTTAAGACTCACATTGTTTCATATTTGCCAATGTGTCATAGCTATTCCGTGGTGTCACTGATTTAGTTTTAAATGTCAAAGGTAGGTGAACTAGGTAGATTACTATGTATGTGTGGTAATTTTGTGGTCAATTGTTTTTATTTGTTATTATTTTTCAGTATCTTAATTGTTAAAAAAGGGCTCTTTGATGAGCCCTTCGCTAAAAATGAATCTATTTAGGTGGGTATAAGTTCTGCTCTTCTATAACGAAACGCAGGTTAAATGGAGCACTAAACTGCTGCTGTAATGCCATCAATTTGGTTCTATCTATTCCATCCATACGATCATCTACTATCTCATCTAATGGAGTCAGGTCAACTGAATAGAATTGAAGAAGCTTTTGATTGTTTTCTTCTTCTAGAACTTTTTTGAACTCGGCTGTTTGCTCTTTCATACATTGTCTATCGTTGTAGTTTGCGATGTATCCAACTACAGATTTTTTATCTTCAAAAGGCAAAGATTGAAACCACTCCGATTTTGGAAATGGGGTTTTGTTTTGCTCTGACAGGCTTTCACAATAATCAAATTGTTCTAACCATTGTTTCTCTGCAAGTTTGCTATCAGCCATAGAGTAAGAGCACCCAGTCAGCAGAACCGTAGCAATAAGAGCTTTATTTAGATAATTCACTAACACAGTTCCAAAATCTCCGTTCATCACCCCTAGAGTAAATTTCCCTTTCATAAGCAATATTAAAAATCATGTTCCTAGTGTACTGGCCGGAAGCCATCATTGCCTTGCCGAACGTGTCCCAATCAGTTTCTCTGATTGTTATCATTGTTTCAAAAGCACTGTTCGTAACACTTGGAGTACCAAAGATATAGTAGAAAGGCGTTGCTGCCAAAGCACCGGAAAGTAAATTTCCTGACTTCATCACCTCTTTTATGTCAGCGACTGAACGTCGACTCTTTTCACTTAGTTTAAGGTTATTGATCTGACAAATTCCTAACCTAGCCATTGTATTACCTCAATTGCATAACGTTGCACAGGTTATAAAGTTTGCTTGAGAAATTGTCATCCTTTTCTATGTGACTCTATACACAAATCCTGAGCAATGTGCGGTTTCACTGTACTTTTAGTGATTATGGGTGCTCCATGGTGAGCAGTAAGGGACTGTCATGAAGTTGTATTGGTTTTTGGCGTGACAAGTACAATCCAGAGTTCAAATTGTCACTTGTGGGCATTTTGTGGTCGTGTGATTTTTATTTTTAATATAAAACAATTAGTTAAAATTAAATAAAGGCCATCACAAGATGGCCTTTATTGTTTCGGGGATATGAGCTGGGGACTGGATTCGGACTTGTTTATGTCGTCCGAGTTCCCCTTTCTCTATGGTGATTAGCCCTTTTGCAACTTTGAACTGTTTGGACAGGTATTTACTCAAGTGAGCGTTGGCTTTTCCGTCCACAGGTGGGGCGGTAATCGCGACTTTGAATTCATCACCATGCAGCCCAATCAGCTTATCTCTGCTTGCCTTGGGCTGAATGTAGAGCCTGAGTAGGAGATCATCACCTTCTAACCAAGCGGCTTTTGCCATTATAGCTGGAACCAGATAGGCCCAATCATGTCACCGATCAGGAAGTTCGCGAACTGAAGGCCAATAAATAGAACCAGTACGCTAAGGTCGAATCCACCCATTGCTGGAATTACGCGGCGGATAGGCGCCAACATAGGCTCTGTAAGCTGATGGAAGACATATTCAATTGGGCTACGACCTTGGCTGACCCAGCTCAGGATGGCACGGATAAGCAGTACCCAGAACAGCAAGCCACCAGCTGCTTTAATCAGCGATAGTAGGCCAAGGAAGAAGAACTCTGCACTGAATGACACTGAGCCGCCTGAGGCAACCAGAATCAAAGCGACAAACTTCAGCACACACAGCACGTAAGCAAACAGTACTGTCGCTAAATCGATACTGCCTATAGAAGGGACAACCCTGCGCAGCGGTGCAATTACCGGCTGAGTCGCTTTGACGATAAATTGTGAGAATGGGTTGTAGAAGTCTGCACGCGCAGCTTGCAGCCAAATCCGCAAGATCACCACCATGATGTAGAGATCAAACAGGGTGGAAATCAGAAAACTCATTGAATTCATAGGTTACCCTTACTTCGTAGAGCCAAAGCTCAATCTAATTAAAACTGTTTTTCCATTTCTTCAGCACGAGCTACTGCGGCTTGCATCGCTTTCGCTACTATATCTGAAAGTTGGTGTTCGTTGAATGTGCGTAACGCTTCCGCCGTAGTGCCGCCTTTTGAGGTGACGTTTTCGCGCAGTGTTGATAGTTCAGTCTCTGGGTTGCCAACGACCATGCTTGCAGCGCCTAAGGCTGATTGTTGTACTAAAAGGCGAGCCGTCTCTTTATCAAAACCTTGAGCAATGGCTTCAGCTTGCATCGCTTCCATAAAGCGGAAGAAGTAAGCCGGAGCGCTGCCAGCCGCAGCAATGATGCTGTTGATGCCGGATTCTTGCTTTACCCAACAAACTTTGCCGCATGACTCCATTAGTTCAGCTGCAAAGGCTTTGTCTAGCTGTGAAACGTGCGATGGAGCATACAGACCACTCATTCCCAAACCTAGTTGAGAGGGTGTGTTTGGCATAACGCGAACGATGTTTAGGTTGTGATTCAGCATTTCACATAGGCGTTGGCTACTGATACCTGCGGCAATAGAAATGACCAGTTTGCCTGACCAGTCGATGGATTGAAGCGGTTTACACACCTCTTCCATCATTTGAGGCTTCACAGAAAGGACGACCACGTCAGCCTCGCTGGCAGCGACTAGGTTGTCGCTGGTGGTCTTAATGGAAAAGTCTTGCTCCAACGGCAGGCGTCGAGTCTCAGATGGCGCTGTCGCCGTGATCATGGCAGCAGGATAACCGCCCGACACTAAACCAGAGACGATAGCCTTGACCATGTTACCTGCGCCGATAAAGGCAATTTTCTTGTGTTCCATTGATTGTGTTCTTCCTGTTATTGCTGATTAAGCTTTATTGCTGTAGTCGCGAGCACCGAAAATAGCGGTTCCAATTCGGACCATGGTCGTTCCCGCTTCAATTGCGGCTTCCATATCGCCACTCATGCCCATAGAAAGCGTATCGAGATTGAGCTCTGGGTAACGTTGCGTCAATCGGTTTTTCAGCTCTGCCAAATGGCTAAAGGCTGCAAGCTGAGACTGATAGTCTGAAACGTTGGCCGGGATTGACATCAATCCTCTTAACGTGAGGTTTGGCAAAGAAGAAATCAACTCTGCCAAAGCAAAGATTTCGTCATCACTGGCGCCAGATTTAGAGCTTTCACTGCTGGTGTTGACCTGAATAAGAACTTGCAGCGGCGCCATGTCTTGAGGTCTTTGATCATTTAATCGCTGAGCAATCTTAGCGCGATCAACGGTATGCACCCAGGCAAAGCTCTCCGCTACATGGCGTGTTTTGTTGGACTGAATTGGACCAATAAAGTGCCATTCTAGGGTCAATTCAGGGTGGTTTTCAGCGAAATACGCAACTTTATCAACGCCTTCCTGTACGTAATTCTCGCCAAAAACGACCTGACCGGCGCGAGTTGCTTCTAAAATCGCGTCGAACGGTTTGGTTTTACTCACCGCCAGAAGTTGCACTGAGCCTAGAGGGCGTCCACACTTTTGTTGTGCCGCTTCAATCTGTGAGGTGATCTGTTCAATGTTTTGTTGAATACTACTCATAGCTAACTTTATTAAGGATTTTAAATGGATATCGCTGAATTACTGGATTTTAGTGTAAAGCATAATGCTTCAGATCTACATCTTTCTGCTGGTGTATCTCCCATGGTACGCATTGATGGTGAAGTAAGAAAGCTTGGCGTACCAGCGTTCAACCATTCCGAAGTGCATCGTTTGGTGTTTGAAATTATGAACGATGCTCAGCGTAGCGAATTTGAAGAACGTCTTGAAGTCGACTTTTCTTTTGCACTTCCGGACGTAGGCCGTTTTAGAGTCAACGCTTTTAACCAATCTCGTGGTTGTGCGGCCGTATTTCGTACCATTCCAACCGATATCCCGACTTTAGAGCAGCTAGAAGCGCCATCGATCTTTGAAAACATCGCCAATATGGAGAAAGGATTAATCTTAGTCACTGGGCCAACGGGCTCAGGTAAATCGACCACTTTGGCTGCAATGGTGGATCATATTAATCGTCACCACAATAAGCATATCCTGACTATTGAAGATCCGATTGAGTTTGTGCACACCAATAACAAATGTCTGATCAACCAGCGTGAAGTTCACAATGATACCCATAGTTTTAATAACGCGCTGCGCAGTGCATTGCGTGAAGATCCCGATGTCATCTTAGTTGGTGAGCTACGCGATCAGGAAACGATCAGTCTAGCGTTGACCGCGGCTGAAACCGGCCACTTGGTATTTGGTACTTTGCACACCAGTTCGGCGGCGAAAACTATCGACCGTATCATTGATGTTTTCCCAGGTAGCGACAAAGGCATGGTGCGTTCCATGCTCTCTGAGTCTCTGCGTGCGGTGATTGCGCAGAAATTACTCAAGCGCATTGGCGGCGGGAGAACCGCTTGTCATGAAATCATGATGGCAACGCCTGCGATTCGTAACCTGATCCGCGAAGACAAGGTCGCGCAAATGCAGTCTGTGATTCAGACTGGTGCGGCGCATGGTATGCAAACCATGGAGCAGCACTCCAAACAGTTGATTGCTCAAGGTCTGGTTGATGCAGAAGAAGTGTCGAAGAAAATTGAAGTTGAGCAAGGTCTGTTCTGAGAGAGGTCATGATGGATATCAATGCTTATCTGCAAGGCATGCTGACTGAGAAAGCGTCAGACTTATACATCACTGTTGGTGCGCCGGTACTTTATCGTGTTGATGGTGAGTTGAAGTCGCATGGAGAGAGCTTATCGGAAGCCGAAGTGCTGACGCTACTCCACAGCACCATGGATGAAGAGCGCCAGAGTGACTATAGCCGCAGTCGAGAAGCGAACTTTGCCGTAGTACGGGATTTTGGTCGCTTTCGTGTGTCCGCTTTCTACCAGCGAGAGTTACCCGGTGCGGTGATTCGTAGAATCGAAACCACCATACCCACATTTGATGACTTAAAACTGCCCGAAACTCTGAAAGACCTTTCCATTGCCAAGCGTGGTTTGGTGTTAGTTGTGGGTGCCACAGGTTCTGGTAAATCCACAACAATGGCAGCGATGACCGGCTATCGAAATACTGAGCGCAGCGGCCATATTCTGACAGTTGAAGACCCGATTGAGTTTGTCCACGAACATCAGAAATGCATCGTCACGCAACGTGAGGTTGGCTTAGACACAGAAAGTTATGAAGTCGCGCTGAAGAACTCTTTGCGTCAGGCTCCAGATATGATCTTGATCGGTGAGATCCGCTCGCGAGAGACCATGGAGTACGCGATGACATTCGCTGAGACGGGGCATCTGTGTATGGCGACGTTGCACGCTAACAATGCTAACCAAGCTTTGGAAAGGATTCTGCATCTTGTACCGAAAGAGCAAAAAGAGCAGTTCTTGTTTGATCTCTCCATGAATCTTAAAGGTGTTATCGGCCAGCAGTTGATTCGAGATAAAAATGGCCAAGGTCGTCATGGCGTTTTTGAAATCTTACTCAACAGCCCACGAGTATCGGATCTCATTCGACGCGGTGATCTGCATGAACTCAAATCAACCATGTCGAAATCTCAGGAAATTGGTATGCAGACATTTGATCAGGCACTCTACCAATTGGTAGTGAATGACAAAATTACTGAAGAAGATGCGCTGCACAGTGCGGATTCAGCCAATGATCTGCGTATCATGCTTAAAACTCAACGAGGTGAAAGCTTCGGTGGTGGTGCGCTGGCAGATGTGAAGATTGATATGGACTAGAGATTGCTCTTCGCCGTTTGAGGATTATAAATATTTCTATCGTGCTCTATTTGTAGTGCTGAAATGTAAAGGGTTGGCGCAATGTGCCAACCCTTTCTGTTTTCTCGCTTAGCCGTATTGAGCTTCAAACCAGCTTTCAAGGATAACGACCGCTGACTGGCAGTCGACATTCCCTTTGCTGAGCGCCTTGTAGCCGCCCATACTGAACAGCTCTGAGCGAGCTTCTGTAGTGGATAAGCGCTCATCGTGTAGCTCGACAGGAAGGCCGAATCGACCGTGAAGGCGATTAGCAAACTTTTTCGCTCTAGGAGTAATCGTTTCCAGATCTTTGCCGTGAAGGTCCGTTGGCAGGCCGACAACCAGTAGATTTGGTTGCCATTCTTTGATCTGCTTTTCAATATCGTCCCAGTTGGGAATGCCATCGTTGGCTTTAAAGGCTTTCAGCGGCGATGCCGTGCCTGTAATCTCCTGACCAATGGCACTGCCAATACTTTTAGTGCCAAAGTCAAAAGCCATAATTGTTCTAGACATAAATTTTAGTTGTGAGGTTATGCGTGACCAATATCACTGGACAGTTGAGACGCGTCGATGCCAAGCATCTGCACGGCTTTTTGCCAACGTTCGTTGATCGGTGTGTTAAACATGACATCAGGGTCGGCTTCAATCGTTAGCCAAGAGTTTTCAGAAAGCTCAATCTCTAATTGGCCTGCTTCCCAACCGGAATAACCTAATGCAACAATGTACTCTGGTGGTTCGGCTTCTGTACCGAGAACCGCGAGTATGTCCTTCGAAGTCGTGACGGAGATACAGTCAGTCATCTGAATGCTGGATTCATAATGATCTTTTGGTTGGTGAAGAATAAATCCTCGATCTCCTGAAACTGGGCCGCCATTGAGTACCGGTTTCTCAAGGCTACCGACTTTGAGTTGGGGTTGAGTCGCTTCAACGTCGACCTGCTTGAGCATTTTACCTACTGTGATGTCGATTGGAGCATTAATCATTAAACCCATCGCGCCATCATCATTGTGTTCACATACGTAGATAACGCTGCGTTGGAAGTAGGGATCTTTCATCCCCGGCATAGCAACTAAAAAGTGGTTGGTTAAATTCATAGTTACTCCAGCGTAAAGTGGGCGACAAGTTATCGCCCAATGATCATGTGAGTAAATTACTGCTTGTTGAGTCGACGCTCTATCGCATCCATCAATTTACCCGTAATTGAGATATCAAATGCAGCCTCGATTTCGCGAATACAGGTTGGGCTGGTTACATTTATCTCAGTTAACTTGTCACCAATGACGTCCAAGCCTACAAAGATCAAACCTTTTTCCTTAAGTGTAGGCGCTACAGCCGCTGCGATCTGTTTATCTGTTTCGCTCAGTGGTCGGGCTTCACCTGTACCACCTGCCGCAAGGTTGCCGCGAGTTTCACCTTTTGCCGGAATACGTGCCAGGCAGTAAGGCATCGCTTCGCCGTCCACGACCAGAATTCGCTTGTCGCCGTTGCTGATGTCAGGAACGAATGTTTGTGCCATCGCATAGTTTTGGCCGTGGTTAGTCAGGGTTTCGATAATCACAGAAACATTTGGATCGTTCTCTTTGACTCGGAAAATAGATGCACCACCCATGCCATCTAGTGGTTTTAAGATCACATCTCCGTGCTGTTCGCGGAATTGTTTAATCTTCTCTGCTTTGCGGGTCACGATAGTGGTTGGGGTAAGTTCCGGGAACCAGGCTGTGAACAGCTTTTCGTTACAGTCACGCAGGCTCTGAGGTTTGTTGACGATTAACGTGCCTTTCTCTTCTGCGCGCTCAAGAATGTAGGTTGCGTAGATATATTCAGTATCGAACGGAGGATCTTTACGCATCAATACCGCATCAAGCTCTGACAACTCAATAGTTTGCTCTGACTTAAACTGGAACCAGCCTGTTGGATCTTCTTTGAGTTCCACCACTTTGGTGTCTGCAACAGCGACACCTTGGTCTAGGTGCAGATCATGCATTTCCATGTAGTGGATTTCGTAGCCGCGGCGCTGCGCTTCAAGCATCATGGCAAAGCTAGAGTCTTTCTTGATGTTGATGGACTCGATAGGGTCCATCACGATACCTAATTTGATCATGGTTTTTCTCCGTTTAACCAAGGTCGCCAAAGCGAACTTGAAGGGCAGTAATTGCGGTAAGAGCTGCTGTCTCTGTGCGTAATACGCGTGGGCCTAGCAGAGTCTCTTCAAATTGATATTCTCGGGTTTTCTCGATCTCTTCTGCGGACAAGCCACCTTCGGGGCCGATCAACAGGCGAACTTTTTCGACCGGCGCTGGCAGCGTATTGATTGAGTATTTTGCTCTGGGGTGAAGGTTGAGTTTAAGGCCATCATAATCTTCTGCACACCACTCATCCAACTGCATGATAGGGCGAATCTGCGGAACGATATTGCGTCCACTTTGCTCGCAAGCGCTGATGGCAACTTTCTGCCATTGGGCGAGCTTTTTCTCAAAACGTTTTTGATCTAGCTTGACGCCACAACGCTCAGAAATCAGTGGGGTAATGGTATTAACGCCCAGCTCTACAGACTTCTGAATGGTGAACTCCATCTTTTCCCCGCGAGAAATGACCTGACCTAAATGCAGGTCCAGCGGTGACTCGCTGCTGCGTTCAACACGTTTAGTGATATTCACGGTGACGGACTTTTTGCTGACTTCTTCAATTACGGCTGGAAACTCGGCCCCATAGCCATCAAAAAGCAACACTTCTTGTCCAACCTTCATCCGCAAGACTCTTCCTACATGGCCGGCTGCATCTTCGCTAAGCGCTAAACTGCCAAGTTGGGTTATAGGTTCAGGGTGATAAATTCGAGGAATTCGCATCAGCTTTGTATCCGGCCAGATAATTGAGAATGAACTCCTAACATGGATGCTTTATGCCTAAAAAACAAGGGGCAGGCTGTACATATCGCTACAATTCATAAGGGTCAATTACAGCGCCTGGCATGCCTTGAAAACGAAAGGGTTATGATTGCCCTGAATCTTGAAGATTCGACGCTCACGTTCACATTCCCATGTGTCGACCGGATAGAGCTTATTCCAAGCTGTCATGAGTTGGTTTTGTTGCTTCGATAGCTTGAATCCGTATTCCTGACTCATGTACAGATAGGTTCGGGCAATGGAACCTTTGGCGCGGTCTGGTGGCATGACTCTCCGTTGCTTAAAGTTGACCTGCATTTCGCATTGGCCATACGTCACGCCATCCATCCCATTCCACTGGCTGAAGTTGTAATTCGAGCGATCGCCGTTCACTTCACCGATAGCGGGGGTGAGGTTATGTAGATCGGCTTCCATTGAGCGAAATACGGTGTCATTTTTGGTGCAGTTTTTTCGTCCTCCAGACTGCCAACATTGTCGTTGGTGGCCAAACTGCCAAGCCGGAACAACATGCTCCCATTCGATTCTTGAAGCACGTTTTTGCTGTTTTCTCACGGCGTAACCACATGACTTTAAATCGGGAATACCTTTTTTTCCCTGCCAGGTGATATCACATCCACAGTAAAAGCTGGTGGGGTGATCGGAATATATCTTTAGTGCTTCTTTCTTGGCTTTCGAAAATGAAGAGGGAGGCGCAGAGAGCACCTGAAATGAACTAATAAGTACAGTGAAGTAAACAAAAAATGCACGAAGTTTCATGTCGATAAGTATTAGAAAAGTATGACTTATCGCAGTCTAGCATGCATTTGTCAGTGAAACTTATTAATGGCTCACTGAGTTATGAGAGCTGCTTACCCGTAAACACAAGGGTTTGCTGACAGCTCTGGCATCGGTAGCTGCTTTGATGACGCAGGACTTTATTGTGACGTCTGATAGTCAGTGGGTAGAGCTGGCACCCACAGCGGTACTCGAAGGTTTTCCCTTGTACGGAAGTAATTTCAAAACTGTGCGTAGTACGAGCAGGGACGCCAAATACGCTTTCCATGATCGATTGCCATTCTTTACCGTGAGGTCTGACTCGACCATAGACCTGATAAGTGATCAAATGTGCGATTTCATGCGGGATGACTTCATCGAAAAACGCTTGCTGATTTTCGGTAAATAAAACGGGATTGAGGCGAATCTCATTGAGTTGGAGGTAGGCTTTGCCCGCCGCTTTACCTCTCAGTTTGTAGCTGATAGAAGGGAAAGAAAATGAGCGCTGAAAAGCATGTTGAGCCGTTACGATATAGCGAGCGACCACTTGTTGTGCGCGATAGCTAAGCTCTGTATCCAAATTCATCTCCAAAAAATTCGCCCCTTAGATAAGGGGCGAATCATATACCGGATTAGACGTTGGCGCTAATGGTGCTTTTTCTTGATGGTTTCATGATAAGCGTGCCAGGTACCGTAGCCAAGAATTGGCATCGTAAACAACATGCCGATTCCGTAAGTCGCAAAGCCAATTAAGATACCGCCACAGATCACGGCCGCCCATACGATCATCGCCGGAATGTTTGATTTTACTGCGTTAAAGCTGGTAAACACAGCGGTCATCATATCAACGCGTCGCTCCATCATAAGTGGGATGGAGAAAGCAGAAATACTAAACACAATCGCAGCCAGTACCATGCCGACCAAAGAGCCGATAACGAGGAATGGAAGAAAATCGGTTAATGGTGCGCCTTGAACAGATGGGTATAACGCATGAAGTAATGCAGCGATACGCATCCAGAAAATCATACACACGGCGAGCATGACAGCGAATGCCCATTGTGATGAAGAGTTACGCCCAATGGCTTTCATTGAGTGAAGTAAGCTGGCGTGATGGCCCTTTTCCCGCTCCCAACTGGCATCATAAAGCCCTAGCGCTAAGAAGGGACCAATTAGCATATAGACGACTAAACTTGGCATGACGACTAGATGTGTGCCTTGCCATTGCACTAGCAGCACAATACCAATAGCGGCCGCCATAAAACATAAACCGTAAAAGGCACTGATCAACGGCATACGCACAAAGTCGTGCAAGCCGAGTGACAGCCAATGAAACGGCGCGGATAAGCTGACATGATTGCACGGTATAGTACGTGCGTATTCGTTATCTGGGACTTCCTTTCGTTTTTCGTTGAAGTCTTGTGGATTCACCGTACGAGGCATACATCCTCCTTGATCGACTCTGTAATAAGTCACCCTTAGGTTAATGGGTGGCGTTTTGGAATTCGATGCCCGGCTTTGCGACTGCCCTAATAAGCTGCGCATCTAACTTGGTCTGTTAAAAAGCAACTTTTGGCAAAGAATTATCCTTTTAACATATTGTTAACTATTGACCCCATGACAAAAAAATACAAATTTGTTGTTTGATTTTTGCGCACAAAAACAAAGGGCTTCTGGTTACCCAGAAGCCCTTGAATAGCAAATTAGTGCGGTAATTTAAATTACTTAAGACCAGCGAAGTCGCGTAGAAGTGCAGCCTTATCAGTCGCTTCCCATGGGAACTCTTCACGACCGAAGTGGCCGTATGCTGCTGTTTTCTTGTAGATTGGCTGAAGTAGGTTCAACATTTCTTGTAGGCCGTATGGGCGAAGATCGAAGTGCTGGCGTACTGCTTCAACAATGATGTCTTGAGATACTTTTTCGGTACCAAATGTTTCCACCATGATAGATGTTGGATCAGCAACGCCGATTGCGTAAGAAAGCTGAATCTCACAACGGTCAGCAAGGCCAGCCGCAACGATGTTTTTCGCAACGTAACGAGCAGCGTAAGCCGCGGAGCGGTCAACTTTTGATGGATCTTTACCTGAGAATGCACCCCCACCGTGACGAGCAGCACCACCGTATGTATCAACGATGATCTTACGACCTGTTAGACCACAGTCACCCATTGGGCCACCGATAACAAAACGGCCAGTTGGGTTGATGAAGAAGTTAGTGTCTTTGTTTAGCCACTCTGATGGTAGAACTGGCTTGATGATCTCTTCCATAACCGCTTCGCGTAGGTCTGGCGTAGAGATTGAGTCACAATGCTGAGTCGAAAGAACGACAGCGTCGATACCAACGATTTTTCCTTGGTCGTACTGGAACGTTACCTGTGATTTCGCATCAGGACGTAGCCAAGGTAGTGTACCGTTTTTACGTACTTCTGCTTGTTTTTGAACAAGTAGGTGAGAATACGTAATTGGAGCTGGCATTAGTACGTCTGTCTCGTTAGTCGCGTAGCCAAACATGATGCCTTGGTCACCAGCACCTTGCTCTTTTGGATCCGCTTTATCAACGCCTTGGTTGATATCTGGAGACTGTTTACCAATGGTGTTCAGTACCGCACAAGAATCGGCATCAAAACCCATGTCAGAGTGAACGTAACCGATATCACGAACGGTTTGGCGAGTTAACTCTTCGATATCTACCCATGCTGATGTAGTGATTTCACCACCAACCATCACCATGCCAGTTTTTACGTACGTTTCACACGCAACACGCGCTTTTGGATCTTGCTCGATGATTGCGTCTAGAACTGCATCAGAAATTTGGTCTGCGATTTTATCTGGATGACCTTCTGATACCGACTCAGAAGTAAACAGGTGCTTAGCCATGAGAGCTCCACTTTTAATTCAAGGAAGTGCTCCATTATTAACGGCGGAACACTAAGAAATAATACTGATATCTGTAGGTGTTTCTACATCTAGACGTCTATTCTAATTTTCATAGCTCGAATTACAAGCTCTTTTTTAATTTAATACATATCCAAACGTTTGCTTCTAAAGAGTTAAATATTACTAACTTGGATAGAAATGGCAGAAAATAAGCGAGAATCCCCTGTATTCAGACTGTAAAACGTTTGCACAGCTTAGGCGCCTTTGAGAGAATAATCGCCCATCAAAATTAGTTTTCGCTTAACGCACTCAGGAGCAGACATGTCTTCCCGCAAACATCTAGCTAATGCTATCCGTGCCCTTAGCATGGACGGCGTACAACAAGCCAACTCTGGTCATCCAGGCGCACCTATGGGTATGGCTGACATCGCTGAAGTTCTTTGGCGCTCTCACCTAAACCACAACCCAGCTAACCCAAAATGGGCTGACCGCGACCGTTTCGTACTATCAAACGGCCACGGCTCTATGCTGATTTACTCTCTGCTTCACCTTGCGGGTTACGAGCTGTCTATTGATGACCTGAAAAACTTCCGTCAACTGCACTCTAAGACACCAGGTCACCCAGAGTACGGTTACGCACCGGGTATCGAAACGACGACTGGCCCACTAGGTCAAGGTATCACTAACGCGGTAGGTATGGCGCTGGCTGAGAAAACTCTAGCAGCACAATTCAACAAAGAAGGCCACGACATCGTAGACCACTTCACTTATGCATTCATGGGTGACGGCTGTCTGATGGAAGGTATCTCTCACGAAGCGTGTTCTCTAGCAGGTACGCTAGGCCTTGGTAAACTAATCGCTTTCTGGGATGACAACGGCATCTCTATTGATGGTGATGTAGAAGGTTGGTTCTCTGACGATACACCTAAGCGTTTTGAAGCGTACGGCTGGCACGTAATTCCAGCAGTAGACGGTCACGATCCAGAAGCAATCAATGCAGCGATTATCGCTGCGAAAGCGGACCCACGCCCTACACTAATCTGTACTAAGACCATCATCGGTTTTGGTTCTCCAAACAAATCTGGTTCACACGACTGTCACGGTGCACCACTAGGCGCTGACGAAATTGCAGCAACTCGTAAAGCGCTAGGTTGGGAACACGGTCCTTTTGAAATCCCAGCAGACGTTTACGCAGAGTGGGATGCAAAAGAAGCAGGCGCAGCTAAAGAAGCAGCTTGGAATGCGAAGTTTGACGCATACGCTGCAGCTTACCCTGCAGAAGCCGCAGAACTTAAGCGTCGTCTAAACGGTGAATTGCCAGCTGAGTGGGAAGAGAAAGCAACACAAATCATTGCCGACCTTCAAGCAAACCCTGCAAACATCGCATCACGTAAAGCGTCTCAAAACGCACTAGAAGCGTTTGGTCAAATGCTACCTGAAT